>CAZSMG010000001.1:0-98020 GCA_964608075.1 uncultured Clostridium sp.
AGATGAAGAAAAAATAGAATTACTTTCTTCTAATGGAATGCTAGTTAAAAGACCAATATTAATTACTAATAATAAAATTTTAGTAGGATTTAAAGAAAGTAAATGGAGAGAAATTTTAAAGGAGAATTAAGTTAAATGAAAGCAATTGATAAATTAATAAATAAAATTAAAGAAACAAATAATCCAACAGTAATGGGATTAGATCCAAGATATGATATGCTACCAAATTGCGTAAAACAAAAATATGGAACATCTTTAGAAGAAGTAGCAAAAGCAATAGTAGAATATAATAAAGCTTTAATTGATGCTACATATGATATAATTCCAGCAGTAAAACCACAAATAGCATTTTACGAGATGTATGGAATACCAGGAATGCAAGCATTCAAAGAAACTTGCAGATATGCTAAAGAAAAGAAGATGATAGTAATTGCAGATATAAAAAGAGGAGATATAGGTTCTACAGCTAGCGGATATTCTAATGCATTTTTAGGAAAAACTCCTATTGGAGAAAAAGAAGAATCAATATATGATGTAGATTTTGTTACAGTTAATGGTTATATGGGAACAGATTGTGTAAAACCTTTTATAGAAGATTGTAAAAAATATGACAAAGGAATATTTGTACTTGTAAAAACTTCTAATCCATCTTCAGGAGAGTTACAAGATTTAAAACTAGAAAATGGAGAAGAAGTATACACAAAAGTTGCAAAACTTGTGGAAAACTGGGGAGAAGATTTAAGAGGAGAATATGGGTATAGTAGTGTAGCAGCAGTAGTTGGTGCTACATATCCAGAACAATTAAGTCAAATAAGAAAAACTGCTCCACATACATTTTTCCTTATCCCAGGTTATGGTGCACAAGGAGGAAAAGCAGAAGACATAGCCTTAGGATTTGACAAAAATGGATTAGGTGGAATTGTAAATGCTTCAAGAAGTTTAATGTGTGCATATAAATCAGATAGATGGAAAAATGAATTTATAGAAGAGGATTATGCAAAAGCAACAAGAGCAGAGGCGATAAGAATGAGAGATGAATTAAAATCTGTTATAAAATAAGGAGGAAAATAATAATGCCAAAAATGTTATTAGCTAAGTTAATTAAAAAAGAACAATTAAAAGAAGATATTTTTAAATTTAGTGTAAAAGCAGATGAGATTGTAGAATCTGCAAAACAAGGTCAGTTTATAGAAATAAGAGTATCTGACAATATAGAACCATTTTTAAGAAGACCAATTAGTATATATAATATGGATAAAGAAAATGGTATATTAGAATTTATATTCCAAGTAAAAGGAAAAGGAACAGAAATCTTATCTAAAAAGTCTGAGGGAGATTTGATAGATATAGTAGGGCCTATAGGTTATGGAACATTTGATTATGAGAAATATCAAAATATAGCAGTAATAGGTGGAGGAATAGGAGTATTCCCATTATATGAGCTATCAAAAAATGCTAAATGTAATGGAAAGTCAGTAAATATATATTTAGGATTTAGAAGTAAAGATTTTGTTGTTTTAGAAGATGAATTTAAAAGTGTATCTGATAAATTTGTTCTTACAACAGATGATGGATCATATAGCGAAAAAGGCTTTGCAATTGATTTTCTAAAAAAAGATATAGAAGAAGGAAAGATAGATTGTATTTATGCATGTGGACCATTACCAATGCTTAAAGCTGTAAGAAATTTAGCAATAGAAAAGGATATTCCTTGTCAAATTTCATTAGAAGAGAAAATGGGATGTGGACTTGGAGTATGCTTAGGATGTGCAGTAAAAACTGCAACAAGCTCAAAAGATGCACCAGAATATATACATGTTTGTAAAGCAGGTCCAGTATTTGAAGCAAAAGATGTAGAAATTTAAGGAGAAATATCGTGCCAGGACTTGTAATACATATCGCAATAGCAACAGAATATATAAAAAAGAATAAAGAAAAAATAAAAAATCAACAAGACTTTATAAAAGGGTCAATTGCACCAGATGTAAATCAAGAATTTACAGAAATTTTAAAACATAAAAGTAAAAGTCATTATGGTAGATGGGGAAAAAGTATTGTTAAAACTAATATTGACAGATTTCTTGAAGATAAAAATGTAAATATTAACTCTGATTATTGGAAAGGATATTTTATACATTTATTATCAGATTACTATTTTTATAGTATCGACTTTAAAGAAGAATTTAAATTTAAAATTAAGAATAATGACACTTTTTATAATGACTATGATAATTTAAACAAAACTTTATTAAAACGATATAATATAATTACTATAAATAAGCATTTAAATAAATATATGAGGATAAGTGATAATAAACTTAAATATTTAGATGAAGATAAAATTATAAGATTTATAGAAAAAATATCAAGCTTTGATTTGCAAGAAAAAATAAAAATAATTAAAGAAAATAAGATGGAGGGATTAAAATAATATGAATACACAAATTGATTTTGCTGGAATTAAAATGAAAAATCCAGTAACAGTTGCATCGGGAACATTCGGGTATGGAAGAGAGTATAATGAATTTTTTGATTTGAGTAAACTTGGTGGAATTATAACAAAGGGAACATCTTTAAAACCAAGAAGTGGAAACAAACCACCAAGAGTATGTGAAACTGCAAGTGGAATGTTAAATAGTATAGGACTTCAAAATCCAGGAGTTGAATATTTTGCTCAAAATGATTTACCTTTTCTTAGAAAATTTGATACAGCAATAATAGTAAACGCATGTGGTAGTTCAATTGATGAATATGTTGAACTTTGCAAAATATTAAATACTCTAGATATTGATGGTGTAGAACTAAACTTATCTTGCCCAAATGTAAAAGCAGGTTGTATGGCATTCGGAAATACTTATGAAGGAGTAAAGCAAGTAACAAGTGAAGTAAGAAAAGTATTAGATAAACCATTAATAGTTAAATTAACACCAAATGTTACAGATATAGCTTCAATTGCAAAAGCAGTAGAAGACGCAGGAGCAGATGGAGTATCATTAATTAATACATTATTAGGTATGAAAATTGATATAGATAAGAAAAGACCAATTTTAGCAAATAACACAGGAGGACTTTCTGGACCTGCTATAAAACCAGTAGCAGTAAGAATGGTATACCAAGTTGCACAAGCAGTTAATATTCCGATACTTGGAATGGGTGGAATTGTAAATGGTGAAGATGCAGTTGAATTTATACTTGCAGGAGCATCTGCCATTTCAATAGGTGCAGGAAATTTCATTGATCCATATACAAGTGTAAAAACAATACTTGGAATTGAAGATTACATGAAAAAACATAATATAGAAAATGTTAAAGATATTGTGGGCAAAGTGGAAATGAATTAAATAAAATAGAGTAGTAAATATAAACTACTCTATTTTATTTTTGTCGAAATTTGCGATGAAAACTCAAACAAAAGATATCAAAATTGTTGACATTATGTCAAAAAAGGTATTATACTAAATATTAGAAATATATATTTTTTCTTAAATAGTAACATTTAGTTATTCAAATTTATTTAATCAATGTTACATTTTTTCAAAAAAGAGTTATAACTCAAAAATTAGAATTTTATCTAAAAAAATCCAAAAATTAAAATTAATTATAAACAAAAAGGAGGTTTAATTATAATCTATTTAGAAAGAAGGAATTAAATGAATAGAAAATTTGTGTCTAAAAGTAATTATGTTCTAAGAAAAGTACTAAATAATGAAGAAAATTTAGACATAATAAAAGACTTTATTGAAACTATTTTGAAAATAAAAATAGAAAAAATAATCTTGCATCCATATCTTGAAAAATTGTCTAATTATTTGCCAGCAGAAGAGAACTTTGGCATTATAGATGTGAGAGTTATAGAAAATAATGGAGAGGAATTAAATATAGGAATTCAATTTATAGATGGGTATTATATTCAAAATAAAATGTTACTTTATTATGCTCAAATACATGCAAACCAATTAGAACATGAAAATCAAGATAATATTGCAAAAACAATTACTATAAATCTATTAGATTTTGATTATTTTAGTTCTAAAGAATATCATAAATTAATTACTATAAAAGAAAATAGCAATTATGGGCGAGTGCCAGAATTCCTTGAACTTCATACTATAGAACTTAACAAATTTGTTAAAAACAAAAAGATTATTGAAAATAAAGAAGATGCATGGGTTGCATATTTAGAAGGGAGTGATAGTCTACTTAGCAATTATGCAATTAATAGTTATGAAAAAATAAAAAAATTAGATGATTTACTTGATAAATATTGGAAAGAAGAAACAATGGAGTAAATTATTTTAGAAAGAGAGGTTATTTGACAACCAATGGTAAATTCTTCTACTAATATTAATACTAAACTTAAAGATGTTATTAATCAAAAGCTATTAGAAAAAATATTAAGGAAGTTTATAAAATTAAAAATAAATCATATTAAATTTAAAGGAATAAAAAGTTTTGGAAATATTTCTGAATATGAATTTTCACTATCAGAGATAACGGCAAAAACAGAAGATGATAGTGATATAGATATATATTTAAGGATCATAGAAAAAGATAAGATAAAGGAATCTATATTTTGTTATTGGTCTTTATTATATGATGAAGAAAGCAAAAATAGTTGCGAGAAAACAGAAAATAATGTAACAATAACGCAATTAGAGATGGACAAATATAAAACATGTATATTATTAGAACTTGAAGATGAAAATTCACAAATACTAAAATATGGTACTATAATTTATTTTATAGATTTTCCTAAATATTTAAAGGATAATAAAGAAGATGCTTATGAATACAAAAGATTAACTAACTTTTTAAAAAGTAATAATCAAGAAATTTTGCTTATTGGAATAAAATTAAATAATAGCATAAATATAATGTAAAAAACTTCTATTGCTTTTTTTAAAATACTTTATTATAATTTATCTATAATGGTAATAAGGAGATGATATTATGGAATTTAGATATACACCTTTAGGAGTATGTTCTAGAGAGTTAATATTTAAAATAGATGGAAATATAATAAAGGAATTGCATATCGTAGGAGGATGTCCTGGAAATACTATAGGAGTATCAAGATTAGTTGTAGGAAAGACTATAGATGAAATAATTAAAATGCTAAAAGGGATACCTTGTGGAGAAAAAGGAACATCTTGTCCAGATCAAGTTGCTAGAGCTTTAGAAGAATATAAATCAAAAGTTAGTTAGTTTTACATTAATAAAAAAAGAAGGTTAACCTTCTTTTTTTATTAATGTGCATTATTTAAGTCTTCATTTAAAGTTACTTGTATAATAGTTCCTTCTTCAACAGTTGTTTCTTTTGCAGGATTTTGAGATGCTACAACTCCAGTTCCCTCTATACTTATATTAAGATTTTTAGATTTAAGAGAATTTACAGCTTGAGAAGATGTCATACCTTTTAAATCAGGAACTTCTACAGAAGTTCTTATATTATTTTCTTCTGAATATAATTTTACTATTGACCCAGGAAGTAATGTTGTTCCAGCTTTTGGAACTTGATCAGTTACCAATAAAGAATTAGCATTTCCAGAAACTGAATAACTAGCTTTTAAACCAAGTGAAGTCAATATTTTTTTGGCTTCAGTTACAGTTTTATTTGTAACATTTGGTAAGGTTACACTATTAGAAGAATTATTTGAAGATGTAGAATTTGATTCTGATGATGCTACTCCTAGATAAGGTAGTATCTCTGAAAGCATTTGTTTTACAACAGGACCTGCAACTTGTCCACCTTGATGACTAGCACCTTGAGGTTTATATAGTGTAAGTAATAGTACTACTTCTGTATTTTCTATTGGAGATATTGCAACATATGAAGCAACGTAACCAGCATCAGGGTCACTTGCATTAGGTTCAGAAGTACCTGTTTTTCCACCAATTGAATATCCAGAAATATTAGCGGTTTTTCCTGTACCTATAGTTGCAACAGATTCCATCATTGATTTTACCTCTTCAGAAGTTTGTTTTGATATTACTTGTCTAACTTCAATTGGATCAACTGTTGTTATAGCTCCTGTATCTGTATTTGTTATTTCTTTTACAATTCTTGGTTGCATTAAAACACCATCATTTGCAACAGCAGATATTGCTGTAATCATTTGAAGAGGAGTTATTGTAATTCTTTGACCAAATGACATAGTTGCAAGTTCAACTGCACCTACATTATCTAAATCATGGAATATACTATTTGCTTCGCCAGGAAGTGCAACACCAGTTTTATCAAATAATCCAAATGCTTTATAATATTTATATAATGTAGGTGCACCTATTCTTTTTCCAAGTTGCATAAATGCAGGGTTACAAGAGTTCATTAAAGCTTTTCTTAAGGATTGTTGACCATGACTTGCAGGATATTTCCAACATTTTATATTTTTTCCAGCTACATTGTGCGAACCAGTGCATGTAAATTCTCCTTCAATATCAGTCTCAGTAATATTTTCCTCTAAAGCAACTGAAGCAGTTATAACTTTAAAAGTAGATCCTGGCTCATATGTTTCATGTATTGATTTGTTTGACCACATACTATAAAGTGATGCTGATTTTTCTTCAGTAGATAATGAGTCCCAATTAGTTACTAAATATGAATTTGGTGAAGATGGGTTATTTAGGTCATAAGTAGGATATGATGCCATTCCTAAAATATCTCCATTTGTAGGGTTCATAACAATAACATTTCCACCTCTAGCACAAGAATTATCTTCAACAGCTTGTTTTAAATATTTTTCTATTATTTTCTGTACATTAATATCTAAAGTAAGTGTTAAATTACTTCCGTCTTCAGCAGCAATATATGTTTTTTCACTATTTGGTATTTCAGATTGACTACCATCTTTTGAACTTACAATTTTTCCTGGAGTACCAGAGAGTACAGAGTTCCACTTATTTTCGATACCAAATCTACCATCATTATCTGTACCACAAAATCCTAATACTGCAGAGGCAAGTGTAGAATATGGATAATATCTTTTTGTATCTTCATCTATATTTATACCAGCATATGTATCATTTTCTTTCATCCAAGCTTTTAATTTATCTACTTTATCCTGTTCTACTTTTTTTACAATTGTTTCAACAGAAGAAGTACTTTGAACTTTGGATAAAGTCTCTTCATAATCTAATTCAAAGATTTCACAAAAAGCCTTTGCGATCTTTTCTTGTAATGCTTTTGTAGCATCATCAGTTTTTCCTTTTATTTTTTTAGGATTTATTGTAATTGTATCTACTTGAGCACTAATAGCTAATGGTGTACCTGTTGAATCATATATATTTCCTCTTTTAGGACTAATTATTTGATTTATATTTTGTTGTGAATATGAAAGTTCTTTTAATCGTGAACCATCTATAAATTGTATCCAACCAATTCTAAGTACTAATGCAATTAGAACAATTAATACAATAAGCATAGAAGTTTTAAGTTTTTTATTTGATATCATATTATTTACATTAAAATCACTTTTTAATTTTATTATTGTATTACTTGATTTTTTTGAATTATTAGTTTTTTTCTTATTTTTATCCATAATATCACCATTTTCTAGTTTTAATACATACATTTTATAGTAAAAAAATATATAAATCAATACTTTAAAATTAGATTATTAGAAAATATATATTGTATAAATTATAAAATAATAGTAAAATAGTTTTTGAAAAATGGAGAGGGTATGTATGAATGATATTTTAGAAGAAACAAGATTTATCCTAAAAAAATATAATATTAGAGCAAGTAAAAGTTTAGGACAGAATTTTTTGATAAATCAAAGTGTTATAGATAGTATTATCGAGAGTTCTAATATTTGTAAGACAGATTTAGTTATAGAAATAGGACCAGGTTTAGGAACACTTACAAAATATTTGACTGAAAGAGCATGTAAAGTTATATGCGTAGAATTAGATAGTAGAATGATAGAAATATTAAATGATAGATTTAGTTTATATAATAATATTGAAATAATAAATCAGGATATATTAAAAATTGATTTAAAAAGTATAATTTCCAAAGAAAAAGAAAATAAGCAAATTAGAAATGTAAAAATTGTTGCAAACCTGCCATATTATATCACAACCCCAATAATAATGAAATTGCTAGAGGATAATTTAGATATTGATAGTATAATAGTTATGATACAAAAAGAAGTTGCTGATAGATTAATAGAAACCCCTGGAGGAAAAAATACAGGAGCTATTACATATTCTGTATATTATTATTGTGATTCTGAAAAAGTATTAGAGGTAGAAAAAGATTCTTTTATACCAGAACCAGAGGTTACATCTGAAGTAATAAAGTTAAACATAAGGAAAAATCCTATAATAAATGTTAGTAATAAACAAGTACTATTTGATATAATTAAAAAATCCTTTATGCAAAGAAGAAAAACTTTATTAAATGCACTTTTAAATGCTAAGGTTATAAAAAGTAAAGAAAAAGGTTTAGAGATTTTAAATAAATTAAATTTAGATAATAATATTAGAGCAGAAAAGCTAACTTTGCAAGACTTTGAAAATATTGCAAGAGAAATTAATAATTATTAAAAAACACTTTATTTTTTAAATAAAAAATGCTATAATTTTATTAGACGATATTTTAAGAAAGGAGATTATTATGAATCAGATTCTTATAACTCAAAAATTGTATATAACACCAGAATTAAAAAGAAAGAAAAAATTATATAAATTTGATTTTGCATTATCTCTTTTTTTAGTTATAGTATTGTGTTCATTATGTATTTATGCCGAATATGATAGAACAAAAAATGAAAAAGTAGCACAAGAGATATTAACATCAATGACCATAGAGCAGCCTGAAGATGATACCATTATAAAAAATGAAAATAATATATTAGTAGTTGCTTTAGATGATACAACAGAGGAAGAAATAGAAGACATAATTCCAGTTATTAATAATGAATCAGTAAATAAAAAAGGAAAAGAGCCACAGCAAGTTTTACCTGGTACATACCAAGATGAAAAAGGTAATATTTATGCTACAGCAGGTATAATAAATATACCAAAAATAAAAGTTAATTATCCAATACTTTCTGAGACAACAGATGCATTACTTAAAGTTTCACCATGTAAATTCTGGGGACCAAATATAAATGAAGTGGGGAATTTTTGTATAGTAGGGCATAATTATAGAAATTCAAGATTTTTTAGTAAAGTTCCAACACTAGAAAAAGGAGATAAAATTGAGATAACAGATTTAACTGGAAGATGTATAACATATGAAGTTTACAATGTATATACAGTAGATCCTAAAGATCGTACCTGTACAACTCAAAAAACAAATGGAAAAAAAGAAATCACATTAATTACTTGTACAAATGATAGTAAACTAAGAGTAATTGTCAAAGCTACTGAAATGAAATAGAAAGTTTTAAATGTATTAGTATAAATTTCTAATACATTTTTTATTATGAATTTAAAAATATCACAAAAGTAAAATATTTCTCATAAAATAAATAAAAAATATGAGGAGGATTTTATTTTGGCTAAGATACTTGTATATAATAATGATACGTTAAGTTCAAAAAGACATACACTTATATTTTATAGTGTATGTCTATATTTTCATCTGTTACAACAATTTTTTCAATTACTGCTTTGCAAAGATTTTTTAATTCACTTAAATCATTTGAGTTCAATTTTTGCTCAATATCTTTTACATATTCTATAATATTATCATCTGAATTATCATTAATATTTAAAGAAGAAATTTCTTGTTGTCTTGTTTGTTTTTCTTTTTCGATTTCTTCAATTTTTTTATTTATATATTTTAAAGTAAATTCATTAGATTCAGCAATAGAGTTGATAAGATTATCTATTTGCAAATCTAATTTTATTATTTCATTTTCTAATTGTTCTTTTTTGTTTAGTGATTCAATATTTTTATTTTTGTTATTTTTAATATAATCATTGATTTTATTCTTTATATTTTTAGAATTAAAATATTTTTTCATATCAGATATAACAATATCTTCTAATTTATGAACATCTATCATTTTATTGTTGCATATAGTAGCACCTAAATTCCTTTTTGTACTACATATTAAATAATAATATTGAATACCATATTTGTTTTTACAACCTTGTAGTACTGAATTACTACCACATTTTCCACATTTAACTAATCCGCATAAAAAAGAAATCTTAGATGTGTTTGTTCTTGGTGGCAAGTACTTCGTTATACCTTTAATTTTTTGAGCCTTAAACCAATCCTCGTTTGAAATAATAGGTGTACAATTTATTAAAGACAAATACATTTCATCATAGCTTCGCCTAGCTTTTACTTTCGTATTTTTTTTAGCTTTACCATATAAGTTTGCCGTCATATTACCATTAAAATTATCTATTGTGTTTGTTATATTAGAGCCTAAATTATTATAATAATCATATATTTTTGCTGTTGCTGGTGTGTAGATTGGTCTTGACAAAATAGCGGATATTGCATTAATACCCCAAAGTCCTTTTTTTAATGTTGGAACTTTGTCATAATTTAATTGCTGGGCAATTTTCCTCATACTCATATTTTTATTTATGTACATATCATATATTCTTTTTACAATTTTGGATTGTTCTTTATTTTCTTCTAAAGTGGAATGTTTTTTTCCGTCATTTCCCACAATATGTTTTATTTTATATCCATATGGAGCATAGCCACCAGCCCAATAACCATTATTAGCTCTAAAGTAATAATTGTCTGTAACACGTTCTACAATAGTTTCTCTTTCTAATTGAGCAAAAGTCATAACTATATTTATCATTGCTCTACCGCATTGGAGAATTTGTATCAAAATTTTCAGTAGCAGAAATAAAATCTACATTATGTTCGTCAAACATAATTAATAATTGCGAAAAATCTGCAATACTTCTACTAATACGATCTAGTCGATAAGCAATAACTTTTTTTATAGTTCCATTTTTAATATCATCTAATAGTTTGGAAAATTGAGGTCTATTTATGTTTTTACCAGAATATCCAGAGTCTTTATATATTTTATAATTTTGACTATCACAATAAGTCTTACATTTATCTATTTGTGCTTCTATACTAACACTATCTTTTTTTTCTATAGATTGTCTTGCATAAATAGCTATCATTAATTACCACCTCTATTCAAAAGCACCTTTTATTTTCGCTTCTTTAACTCTACCAATTATTTTTACTGGTATATTTTTCATATCTTCAAAAGTAAACTTCTTTACTGGATAATAAGGATTCATAGAATGCAATTCTACTCCATCATTAGTTTTTACTACTTTTTTAACTGTTGCTTCTTCGCCATTTATAAGAATAACGGCAGTTTGTCCGCTTTCAACATCATCTTGGTCGTGAACTATTACTAAATCACCTTCACTTAAAAGAGGTAACATACTATCTCCAGTAATTTTAAGTGCATAATACTCTTTTGCATTAGGTATATTTTCTTTTAATGTAATATAATCTACAACATTTTCTTCTGCTAACCAATCATATCCTGCTTTTACTATGCCTAAAATAGGAATTGAAACAACAGTATTGCCAAACTCGTCTTTTTTGTATTTATTTTTAATTTCATCTTCTATTAATTCTATATATCCTGCTTTTTCGTATAAATCTAAATAATCTAAATTATAAATTGGTGCTAAAGTTTTTAAAATAACAGCACTAGCTTTTCTTTTTCCCTTTTCTAGTAATGAGATATAGCTTTGAGATATATCTGTAAGTTTATTAACATCATATGTACTATATTTTTTTCTTTTCCTAGCTTCTTCTAAATACTCACCTAGTTCTTTATTAGATAATTGCATAATTACACCTCCATTAATAAGCATTATAATACATTTAATTACAAAAGTCAAAAATTTTTTAAAAATTTTCAAAAAAAGTATTGACTTTTGTAATTAATAGTATATAATAATGACAAAAGTAATTAAAAGGAGGTGTGATAAATGTCAAAAGTACAAGTAAGAAATAAAGAAATTTTTATTAATACTATAAAAGAGGCTGGGGGATATAATTCACTGGCATTAAAGGTTGGATGCTCTCAAACAATGCTAAGCTTAATAGCAAAAGGAACTAGAAATCCAAGTCCAGTAATAGCAGTTAATATATGTGCTGAAACAGGCAAAAAATTTGATGATATTTTTTTTATAGAAAGTAATGACAAAAGTAATTAAAAATAAAATATTACAAATTGCTTGACAAATAAAAACTACGTTTTTATTAAATAAAAATTTTAAGTATAAGATTATCAGCAACAAGTACAAACCATACGAATAAAAATTAAGAAAGGAGTTGGTCTTATGAAGAAAGAGTATACAGTAACAAGACATTTTGTAGAAACTACAGAAGAAGAAAAAGAAGAAATCTATAAGGAAATAGCAGATATTTTCATAAGAATGGCTCAAAAGGATATAGAAATAAACAAAAGATAAATAGAAAGGAAGTGATTACAAATGAAAAAACTAAAACACATAATAGGACAAGCAATAATATATATCAGTTTATATGTTGGAGCAGTAGTGTTTAGTATGTGGGCTTTTTGCCAAAATACGATTTATTAGGAGGGAAAGGTATGATACCAATTATTGTAGTTATGCTAGTAAGTATATTAGCAATTATATTCTGGAATAAAAAAATAAATCCAGAAACTACCTGGATTTATGCAATGTATGTATTTTTAATATTAACTATTTACCTATTTGCTGTGACAAATCTTTAATTATAATATTGACAGTTTTTCTATAGTTCTCTATATTTAGTTCGCTTTTGTAGGTATTTAAATCTTCAAAGTATTTATTGTTAATGTTTTTAAAATAAACATATAAATTATTTTTAGCCATTTCATATTTAACCATATCTGCATAAGTTGAATTTAAATAATATAACAAACTTTCAGATATAAATGTTGACAAAGCGGTATGTTGATAAGGGTATAAAATTTCTAATTTTTTAGATTTGTATTTAAAAATATTATCAATTATAGAAACTATAGCAGGAGTAAAGATAGCACAAATAGCAATAATTGCAATTATCCAATTTGGATCCATAATAATAACCTCCATTTCAAGGAGATTATACAACAAATTACTAGATTTTACAAGAAAGGAGTTGAATAAGATGTTAGAAAAAATATTACAAAAATTAAATAAAACTTTAAGACAAACGATTAATAATCAATCAGACGAAATTAGTTATTTAAGAAAAGAATTAAAAGAGAAACAAAAAGAAGCTTTTGAAGATTTTATAATGGCAATCAATCAATTACAAGATATACAAGCTATGAAAATAAATGAAGAAGAAAAAGACAAAATGAGAAATAGCATAATAAATTCAAAAAGAACCAAATATGTAACAAAATTAATAGAGTTATCAGACACCCGCAAAAATGTTAGATAACTCAATAAGAACTTATATAAATTCATATCTGTTTACATTATAGCATTAAAAATAAGATATGTCAAAGGAGATAATAAAAATGATTGAAAATAGATTAATAACAGAAGCATATATAGAAGATGACACAAACTATGAAGAACGTATGAAATTTTTACTAGAAAAAGATGACAAAGATTATGAAGATGAAATTTTTGAAAAATTAGGAGGAAATAAAAATGATTAAGAAACCAGCAGAAATGATAAATGAAACAAATAAATTTAGGGTATTAATAGCAGGATACCCAGGAATAGGAAAGACAACTTTAGGCTTGTCAGCACCAAAACCATTATTGATAGATGTAGACTTTGGAATTAATAGAACAATGGCAAGTGTAAGAAAAGATTATATACAACCAGAAACATACGAGGACTTACTAAATGATTTAAAAGGCGATTTGAGCGACTATGAAACAATAGTAATAGACACAGGCGGAAAACTATTAGAACTAATGAAAAACTATGTAATAAAAAACGATATAAAGAATGCTAAAAAAGATGGAACATTAAGTTTACAAGGATATGGAGCAGTAGCAAGAGAATTTACTAAATTTATGAATGATATTTACTTTAACCTAAGAAAACATTGTGTAATTATATTTCACGCAGTAGAAGAAAAACAAGACGAAGAAACAAAATTAAGAATTTTAGTAGAGGGTAGTACAAAAAATACAGTATGGCAAAATGTAGAACTTGGTGGATTTATTGAAATGCGAGGGAATAAAAAGACAATAGGTTTTGATAACTGCGAGAGATATTTTGCTAAATCAAGTTTTGGAATTAAAGGTAGTCTTGTAATACCAGAATTAGACGGAAATATACTAAACGACTTCTTAACTAAACTATTTGAACAAGCAAATAAAAATATACAAGAGGAAAGCAAAGTATTTGAAACAGAAAGAAAAGAGTATCAAGAAGTAATGGACAAGTATGTGCCAATTATTGAAAATATGACAACAGAAAATGTGCAAGAAGTATCAGATTTAATGCAAACAATAGAACATAAGCTAACAAGCAAAAAAGAACTAACAGACAGATTTAAAAAGAGATTAGTTAGTTTAAATACGCAATGGAATAAAGAAACAAAGCAATATGAAGTGAAATAGGAGGTACAAGAGTAATGTACACTTGGTATAGATTTAAAACAAAATCAATTAGAGATTATAGACCATTAAAAGATATGAAAGAAATACAATGCCCTTGGTGGTGTTCAGGAGAAGGAACAGATTATGCAATAATAATATGTTACTTGCCAAAAGGAACAAATTTATTTGAATATTGGGACGATGCTTATGACATAGATGTAGAACAAAAAGAAAAAATTACATATACAGATAGGTTTAAGAAACCAGATTATATAAAGGAGGACTAGCTTATGGCTAAATATTATATAACTCCTACATTACTAAATAGTTGGCAATACAATATAAAAAATGGCACACTAGAAGATTTTACAAAAGTATTAAATAAAGAAGAATTTGAGCCAAGTGAAAGCATAATAAAAGGCTATGAATTTGAAGCATATATGCAAGAGAACTACGAAGAAACAAAGAACGGAGCATATCAAGTACCAGTACAAAAAGAACATGGAGATTACCTATTATATGGCAAAGTAGACTGCTTAAAAGGTGGAATAATCTATGATTACAAATACACTAAGCATTATGATGTAGGCAAGTTCTTTGGTAATCATCAAACACTTATGTATTTAGAAATGATACCAGAGGCAAGTAAGATGGTGTATTTGATAACGAATAAATTCGAAGAGGATATAAAACCAGAAATATTTAGAGAAGAATACACAAAAGATATGTTCCCAGAAACAATAGATAGTGTATTACATAAATTTGAGAATTGGCTAAAAGAATATAACTTGTTTGATTTATATACTGAAAAATGGAAATGTAAGAAATAGGTGGTACATATGATAGGAACAATAGAAGAAATAATACAATATCTATTTAAACAAGATAAAACAAAACAATATGAAGTAAAAGAAATTAAACCTAAAAGGTCATTAGATAGCAATGCTTATTGTTGGGTTCTATTAGGAAAAATACAAGATAAATTACATATACCAAAAGAAGATATTTATAGGGACTTAATAAAAAATATAGGCAGTTATGAAATAGTACCAGTAAAGAATGAAGCAGTAGAAAGATTTAGAGAAAGTTGGAGTAAAAATGGAATAGGCTGGATTACAGAAACAATGAAAAGCAAATTAGAGCGGTTTTACAAATGTAATTACATATTATGGCTCAAGTAGTTATAACACCGCAGAAATGACAAAATTAATTGATTTACTAATACAAGAATGTAAGCAATTAGAAATAGAAACAAAAACACCAGCAGAAATTAATAGTTTATTAGAAAGTTGGGATAAAAAATGAAAGAAGAATTTTGTATTATGCCAAAATCTCCACGTTATAGCACAAAAAGATTATACGGATTAGAAAGACATGAAGTATTTTTTGGTAAAGCATATAGACAAAAAAGTATAGATGATGGATTAGTAGTATTTTTAACAAAAGACCAACACAAAGGCACAAATGGAGTTCATGGTAAAAATGGAAAAGAATTTAATAGATTATTAAAAAAAATAGCAGAAAAAACATATAGAGAATATTACAACAAAACAAAAGAAGAGTTCATACAAAGGTATGGAAAAAGTAATTTAGATTATTAGGAGGAAATTAAAATGACAAATAAAAATGAAGTAATTATATCAACAGAAGAATATAAAGAGTTAGTAAGTAAAGGAATACCAAGCGAAAGTGATAAATGGTTTAAGAATAAATTGGAAGAGTTTTTAGAAGAACAATTTAAAATAGACGGAACAAAGCTAGATATAAAAAATGACTGGGATTTTGGAAATTCATTTGAAGAATGGCTAAAAATCATTGATAAAGAGATGTATAAGAGAATTTACAATAAATTATATGATGAGAAAATAAAAGAAAAAAATAACAAAATGAAAATGGAAAAAGCAAGAGCAAATAAAGAAATAGATAACAATTAAACAACTAGGGCAAGACAAAACTTGCCCTTATATTTTACGAAAGGAGAAACCAATGGAAGGCTGGATTAGTATATATAGAAAATTTCAAGAGCATTGGATTTGGAAAAGTTCAGAACCATTTGACAAAAGGTCTGCGTGGTTATCTCTTTTATTAAAAGCTAATCATAAAGATACAAAAGTTATGATAGATAGCAAACTAATAGAAGTAAAAAAAGGAAGTTTTATAACATCAGAAGTAAAACTTTCTAAAGAATGGAAATGGGGAAGAAAAAAAGTAAGAACATTTTTAAAAAGTCTTGAAAATGACAAAATGTTGACCAAAGATAGCACATCAAAATATACAAGTGTAAGTATTGAAAATTGGGGCTTGTATCAAAAGTTGGAACAAGAAAAAGAACAACAACGGAACAACAGAGGAACAACAAAGGAACACAAACAATAATGATAATAATATTTATTTATATTTATTTAATATATATAAGGCGAAAATCGAAAATGCAAATTTTGGAAAAAAAATAAAAATAATTTCAGAATTAAAAGAAAGTTCTGATTATGCATTATTAACGACAGAAGAACAAGATAAATTATTTTATGAGTTAATGGATGTTAAAGGAGTGAAAAGCAAATGACAATAACATATGAAACAAGGCAAATGAGTTTTGATGACATAAAAGAAAAACAAAAAATAAGATATATACAAATTTTAAATAGATTAGATAAACCTAAAACAGCAAAAGAAATAGCAGTAGAAATGTTTGATTTAGGATTAATACCAAGTACAGAAAGGAATTACACAGCACCAAGATTAACAGAACTAGAAAAAATGGGATATGTGAGAGCAATAGACAAAAAGAAATGTGAATATACAGGTAAGACAGTTGCAGTTTATGGAAGAACATTAAAAGGATTTGAAGCTTTAAATTATAATCGTATTCCTAGAATAGATTAGGAGGTAATTATGATAATAGTAAGTCAAGATAAAGAAATTATAAATTTGGATAATGTAACCAGAATTTTTATTGAAGATTTCTCAGAAGATGGAGATGGATTTGGAATTGGTGCAGACACCAATAGTGCAGAAAGTCAATGTTGGGACTTAGGGTACTACAAAACAAAAGAAAGAGCAAAAGAAGTGTTACAAGAGATAATCAAATGTTACAAAGCGACAGAAGGATATAAAATTGCAGATGAAGAAGGAAGATTTTACTTAGAGCAAAATAACACTATTTTCGAATATGAAATGCCAAAGGAGTAGTAATATGCAAGAACATTGGACATTAGATCAATACAGAGAATATCAGAAAAAAGGAAATAAAAAAAGTAAATATGGAGCAGTAAAAACATCTGTAGATGGACAAACATTTGATAGCAGAAAAGAAGCGGATTATTATTGCAATTTAAAATTAAGGCTGCAGAGCGGAGACATTAGAGGTTTTTGTTTGCAGCCGATATTTATACTAGCACCAGGATTAAAATATAAAGCTGATTTTATAATATTCAATAATGATGGTACATCAGAAGTAATAGATGTTAAAGGATTTAAAACGAAAGAATACATAACAAAAAAGAAAGTATTTGAAGATAAATATAATTTGAAAATAAAGGAGGTATAAGTATTATGAATCAAGAAGAAATTGAAGAAATAGTAAAAAGTGGATTACAAAGTATTGCAAAAAAAGTAAATAATGAGTTACCAACAGGATTTGGATTTGTTGTTTTGAGTTTTGCATTTAGTAATCCAGGACAAATGATGTATGTATCAAATGCAAATAGAGAAGATATAGTCAAAGCAATGAAAGAATGGATAGAAAAAACAGAAAACAATTATGGAAATGATACAGGAAAATATTAAAGGAGGAACACAAAATGAAATCATTAACAGTTGAAGAACAAATATATTTTTGTAAATATCATGATGTAGATACTAGCTTACATACTACTATTGGAATAAAAGAGCAAGATGTTAATAGTTTGATTAAAAAGTTCAAAGAATTGCGGAATATATAAAAAATACAGAAATTTATCAGAAAGAGAATATGAAGAAATAGTAAAATCTGAAAAATTATTAAAAAAATATAAACCAATAGAAATTAAAGAAGAAAAGCCAAAAAATAAATTATTAGACTTAAATGATATGTTATTTAATCAATTAGAAAGTTTAATGGATGATTCATTAACAAAAGAAGAGATAGATCAAAAAATAAAAGTATCAAAACAAGTAGTAAGTGTATCTCAAACTATAATAAATAATGCTAATTTATTATTACAAGCTAAAAAACATTTTGATAGTAAAGGAAACAACAATAGTGAAATTGCACCACTTTTAAGTCTAAATGAAGGTAGTAAAAATGAAAAAGATATTTGATGAAGAACATAAAAAATTCATAAAAGAGAATGCCATAGGAATTAGAAATGAAGAATTAACTAAAAGATTAAATGAAACATTTAATACTAATTTTACAATAGGTCAAGTTAAAAAATATAAACATTCACACAAAATTAGTAGTGGTTTAAAAAGTTGTAATTTACCTATAGGAAGTGAAAGAGAAAATAAAGGATATATATTTATAAAAATAGCAGAGCCAAATGTATGGATAGAAAAGCATAGATATATATATGAAAACATACATGGAAAGATACCAAATGGTTATAAAGTAATTTTTGCAGATAAAAATAAGAGAAATTTTAGTGAAGAAAATTTAATTTTAGTTTCTAATTCTGAAGCATTAATAATGAACACACATAAATTAATATATGAAGAGTCAGAATTAACAAAGACAGGAAGTATTATTGCAAAAATAATTGATAAGACAAATAAAATAAATTTAAAGAAAGGTAATAAATAAAATGAAATTTTATGACAAAGAGATATATGTTAGGGATCAAAAAATAAAAAGTGCATTAACTGTAATAATAATTTTTGTATTAGGATTTGCAGCGGGATGTTACACAATGTATATAGACATGCAAAGTACCATTGTAGAATTAGAAAGTAAGCTAGAAACAATAAAAATAACTAAGGAGGAATAATTCTATGCAAGAAAATACAGATTGGCTAATAAACCGAGAAAATAGCATAGGAAATAGCAAAGAAATATATGTAAGAGGAAAGAAGGTAAGTAAAGTTATGGAAGAAGATATAAAGATATTAGAAGAAATGGTAGAAAAGTCAAAAATTTTACGAGAAGAAGATTTTTATAAACTAATAGGAATAAAACAAATACAAACAATAGCAACTTTTATAAAAGCATACAAAGAAAAAGATAAAGACAATAATGATTTAAGAAGATTATATAGAAGAACAGCTGAAAAACTAAAAGAAAATGGAAAAGAAGAATTAGCAGATTATTTTTTAGCACAAATAAATGAAGTACCAACATTTACTGTAGATGACGATATAGATTACTATGAAGAATATTATAAATTGTTATCAAGAAATAAAGAACTAAAAGAAGAAAATGGAAAGTTAAAAGAACATTGTAAAACTTTGACAAAAGAAAAACAAGAATTAACAACATTAGCATTAGATAGTATACCAAAATCATTAGTAAAAGAAAAAATAGAAGAAATACAAATTAAAATAAATGAAGGATTAACAGATTATTCTGTAATAGATTTTGAATTTCAAATAAAAATGTTACAAGAATTATTGAAAGGAGAATAGAAGATGGAAATTGAAGTAGGAGAATATATAAAAACTAATGAAGGAATAATAGGAAAAATAAAAAGAATTGAATTTGACAATATAGATAAAAGTCTTAAATGGTATGTATTTGATAAAAAACGACCAGATATGAATATAATTGATGAAGTATATATAAATAAACCTTATATAGTAAAACACAGCAAAAACATAATAGACCTTATAGAAGTAGGAGATTTTTCAACAATATCAGCAGATGGAGAAGAATTAACAATAGAAGTTGATAAAATAGATTATGAACATAAATTAAAAAATATAGCAGATGATATAAAGATTAAATCAATAGTAACAAAAGAACAATTTGAAAATATTAAATATGATGTGGAGGAGTAAATAAATGAATAATGAACAAATAAATCATTCTGAAATTTGTCCAATATGTAATGGTTCAGGACAATATAAAGAATATAGTAATTATACAAGTTATACTTATATTCAAAGAACTTGTCATGGATGCAATGGGAAAGGTTGGATTACAGTAGGAGGTAAGCAATGTTAAGTAAAGAAGAAATACCAGAATATTTGAATGACTTAGAAAAAGCTTTAAAAGATAATGATAGTTTTTATTGGCAAGAAGATATGTATGAATTAATACAAATAATAAGAAAAGAAGAACCAGACAAGAAAAAGTTAATAGAAAAGTTAGAAAAAGTAGAACAAGAAAATAAGCAATTAAAAGAGCAGAATAATAACAATGTAGTACTACGACAAATGATTAAAGAAGAACTAGATAAAGCAATAAAAGAAATTGATAAAGAGTTGAAAGGAGAAAATGATGAGAGAAATAAAATTTAGAGGAATTAAAAGAAATCCATATGGAGATAAATGGGTATATGGTTATTATGCATTAAAAGACGGAGAACACATTATTATAATGCCACATTCTACTAGTTATGAAAAAGGTTTAAAAGAAAATAAACCACTTCCAACAATAAGTGTAGAACATAATGTAGATTATAATACAATAGGACAATACACAGAACTAAAAGATAAAAACGGAAAAGAAATATATGAGGGAGATGTAGTTGAAGGAAGAGTAGGAAATGAAGAAGGCTTTGATGTTAAAGGAATAGTTGTGTATTGTGGATGTGGTTATTATTTTATAAAAGATAAAGATGATGAAGTAATGATACATATAATTAATAATTTAGAAGTAATAGGAAATATATATGATAATCCATAATTATTGAAGGAGGGCTAATATGAGTAAAGCAGATGAGATGTTTAAAGAACTAGGATATAAAAAAGAAGAAGATAATTTTGGTATTATAGAATACCATAAACAAACCGAAGAACCTTATTTTGGAAATAAAAATTATAAATGTTTTTATGCGAACTATACTATTGTATTTAGCTCAAAAAATTTTTATAAATATAGTAATTGTAATAATAAATCTTTTACAATGCAAGAATTACAAGCAATAAATGAAAAAGTAAAGGAGTTAGGTTGGAAATGAAGTTTATAATATTAGAATCTTATTATATGTCAAAAGATAGAATAGTTTTAAAAGAACCAAAAAGATGTAGTAGTAAGACAGCGACTTTAGGATATTTACTAAAAATGGGAACATTTAATGAAAATGATGATATTTTAGTATTAAGGGAAGATACAGATAGTATTCAAATAAGACCAAAAGCAATATATAAAAACAATAAAGGTTATTATATAAAAGATAACAACAAAAGAGTTTATATAGAAAATATTGAGGAAATAGAGCAGGCAATAAAAGAATTTAAGGAAATAATATAAAGAGGTGTTTTAGATGAATAAAGAATTAGAAGGTGCTAAGGAAAGAATAAATAAATTTTTGACAAAAGAAACAATGTATTATCATCATATTGATATTAAGGATATAGAAGCAATAGAAACAGTATTAAACTACATAGACAATTCTATACCTAAAGAAGAACTAAAACATGATTTAAAAATATTGCAAGAAACAAAAGTAAACGACAATAAAAGATTTTGGATGAAAAGTGGAATAGAAGAATATTTAAAGAAACTACTAGAGGGAAAATAATATATAAATATTTGAAAGAGAGATGACTACAAATGACAATACCTAAAATAATAAGTAAAAACAACCACGAATATATACTAGAAAAAGAATATCCTAATTTTATAATGTATAAAGATATGATAACAGGATTCAAAGAGTGTTTTAATAGACAAGAATTAGGATTAGTTAAAGAAATAGTAAAACCACCAAGAAGTGACTTAAATGTTGAAAAAGTTAAGATATAAAGGAGGTACTAAAGATGCAATACATAAAAGAAGACATAGAAAATATGTTAAAAGAACATTTAAAAAACCAATCGAAATTAACTGAAATACTGCTAAAAAAAGAAGAATACGAAAAAAGATTAGAATATGCAGGAACAGTATATGAAGATACAGAAAAAGAAATAATAGAAAGTATGCAGTTATCAGGACAAGCATATGATAGTGTACATAGCAATACAAATAAGATCTCAGATAAAACATCTAATACAGCTATTAATTATCATAAAGAAGAAATACATATAAATAAAGAAGATAGACAATTTTTAGAAAGAAAACTATTAGAATTAAATGATTTAAAAGATGATCTAGATAAAAAAATAGTAAGAGTAGATAATATGATTAATCAACTATCTAGTGAAGAAAAATTTGTAATAAAAACATACTATATGGAAAAAGCAAAATGGGACTATGTATCTCAACAATATTGTGTAGAATTTCAAAAACCAAAATCTATAAATCAATTATTAAATATTAGAGATACGGCCATAAATAGTATGTTAGAAATAGTTAATATAGGAAACTGAAAAATTGTGATAAAATTGTGATTAAATTTGGATGAAATTATAAACTTAAAGACTTATAATTATAATAGAAACATTATAAATAGTCGCAGGTACACAATAGTACTTCAAAAGTCCGTGCGACAAATATATAAAAAGGCGAAAAAACTTTATTTAATTTTAAAACTAGTTACATTTACCCCCGTAGCTAGTTTTTATTTACTATAAAATAATAAAAAAGTGTTTACAAATTTAATTTGATTTAGTATAATGTATCAGAAGAAATGAGAAATAGGGGTAATTTTAATTAAAAAATAAGGGGCATTTATTTAAGAAAAGAAATGTAATTCAACTCATTTCTAACGAAAAATTTAATAATGTTTTTTCATTAGTGTGAAAATGACAAAAAATACTAGAGTCGGCAAACTCTAGTATTTTACTTTATGTACTATTCAAACATCTTCAAAATATCTTTTAAAGATTTTAAAACATAAAGTTTAACGAAAAATTTAAAGATTTTCTTCATTAGTATATCCTCCTTTCTTTAAAGGTAGGAGAAAAATAAAATGACAACAATATTATATATGATTTTTATAATATTTCTATTGCCATTGCAACAAAACGAAAAAATTTTTATTTTTTTAAGAGCTTATCAGAAGATAGGCTCTTTTATTATGCAAAACTTTGCAATGTTTATTACAATAAAGTTTTTTAGAAACTGTAATAAAGCACTTGCAGGCTCTAGAAATAGAGCCATATAAACGATATTAATAAATAAAATATAAATTCAAGAAAGGATGGAAGTAATATGAAAATAATGATAAGTCAACCTATGAAAGGAAAAACAAATGAACAAATTAGAGAAGAAAGGAAAGCTTTAGTACAAGCATTAGAACAAGAAGGACACGAAATAGTAGACACAGTATTTGAAAATGCACCAGCAGATGAAGATGTAGCTATATATATGTTATCGCAATCTATAAGATATATCGGCAAAGTAGACGCTTTATATTTTATGAAAGGTTGGGAAAAAGCAAGAGGATGCAAAATAGAACATGATGTAGCAGTAGAATACGGAAAACAAGTATTTTATGAAAATTAGTTATGCCATTAACAAATACTAGGCATTGTTAATATAAATAATTTCCTTAAATCACCTCCAAATTATTTTAATAAAACTTATGCAAATAGAACTTTCCTAGTGAGTTCTAATATTAATTTATAGGTAGTATGTAGTGATATATTAATGGTTCGATTCCTGAAATTTTAAATTGTTTTGGTAAACAATGCCCTTATGTTAGTAAAGAGCGGTCAAGGAGACTGGATACGAAAGTGCAAATCTTTCATATATCATTACATAGTGTTTATAAGAAAGAGGTAAATATATGTCAACAACAGAAGAAATAATAAAATACTATACAGAAAAACAATGTAAATATTGTAAAGGAAAATGTAATAAAGGAATAGTAGTAATACAAGACGAAAACTCAATATGTGCAAAATGTGTGGATTATGAAAAAGATAAAGATAAAATAGAGGGATATAAAAGACCAATATATAAAACAGCAAGACTACAAAAAAACAATTATGGGGTTAGCTGGCAGTGATTGGAGTTAAAATATGAAAGAAACAATAGTATTAGATCATAGGAGTGATACAATCAACATGAATAACGAGCCTGAATAAAAATAAATAGCATAAAACAATATTAATTATTTTAAAACTTCAATAGGTTTAGATGTTTTAGTTTGAATATTTTCATATATAGAATTGTAAATTTCATAAGGATGAGTTTTTACAGCTTCAAAACTATTAAAACTGGTTTTTTCAATAACTTTCAAAGTTAGTTGTAAAGCAATTTCTTCTCTAGAAGTCATAAAATCACCTTCTTTCTATGTAAAACAATATTCAGGCTCTGTAAGATTATAACAAAAAAGAAATAAAGAAAATGTCGAAAGAAGTCGAAAAATAAAATTTATTAGTGAAACAAAACACTTAAAAATAGGAGGAAAACAATATGAGTAAAAAAAACATAGGTGGAAGACCACCAAAATATAAAACAGCAGAAGAAATGAAACTAAAAATAGACAAATACTTTTTAGATTGCGATAAAAATAACGAACCATATACTATAACAGGACTTGCAATGTCATTAGATATGAGCAGACAAGACTTAATAAATTACAGCAACAAAGAAGAGTTTTTTGACACTATAAAAAAGGCAAAGATGAGAGTAGAAAATTATTTAGAGAAAAGATTAATAAAAGATACTTCATGTACAGGTGTGATATTTAATCTTAAAAATAATTATGGGTGGAAAGATAAACAAGAAAATATAAATATAGGTGTTAGTTATGAAGATTATATAAAAAAGGTAGAAGATGAAGAAGAATATTAATACAAAAAAATATATAGAAGAATATGTAAAGATTAGGAACAAGGAAAGTAAGATAATTCCATTAAAATTAAATGAGCCACAAGCAAAGTATTATAATACGATAAAAGAATTAAAAAAACAAAATAAGCCAGTTAGAATTATAATACTAAAAGCAAGACAAATGGGATTTAGCACAGAAACAGAGGCAATATTTTTTAAAGAAACAGTAACTAAGCCTAATATAAATACAGCAATAGTAGCACATAAAGAAGATAGCACAACAAACTTATTTAATATGACTAAATTAATGTATAATGAGCTACCTAATGAAATAAAGCCAGAGAAAAAAGCAAGTAATGCAAAAGAATTAGTATTTAACAATCAAGACGGAACAGGTTTAAACAGTAAAATAAAATGTATGACAGCAGGAGGAGAGGGTGTAGGTAGATCAGACACAATTAATAATTTACATATATCTGAATTAGCATTTTGGCAAGGAAATAAAAAAGAAACATTATTAGGATTATTACAAGCAGTACCTAATAATTCTAATACAATGATAATAATAGAATCTACAGCAAATGGATATGAATATTTTAAAGAATTGTGGGACAATGCAGTAGCAGGTAAAAATGATTTTGTTCCATTGTTTATAGGTTGGAACGAGTTACAAGAATATAAAATGCCATACACAGGCTTTGAATTAACAAAAGATGAAATTCAGTTACAGAAATTATATAACTTAAGTTTAGATCAATTAACATGGAGAAGATGGTGCATAGCTAATAATTGTGGTGGAGATGAAGAGCAATTTAAACAAGAATATCCTATAAATCCAGAAGAAGCATTTATTAGTACAGGTAAATGCTATTTTGACAAGGTAAATATAACAAAGAGAATACAAGAGTTAAAAGATATAAGTCCTTTAAAACAGGGCTTTTTTTCTTATAATTATGATGGTTTAAAAATAACAAAAATAAAATGGAACGAAGACAAAGAAGGACCTATAAAGATATATGAAGAATCGAAAGTTAATTATCCATATGTATTAAGTGGAGATACTGCAGGAGATGGATCAGATTTTTTTACAGGGCATGTGCTAGATAATACGAATGGAAAACAAGTTGCAGTATTAAAGCAAGAGACAGATGAAATTACATATACAAGACAAATGTATTGTCTAGGTATATATTATAATACTGCATTAATAGGAATTGAATCTAATTATACTACATATCCAATACAAGAACTTGTAAGGTTAGGGTATCCTAAACAGTTTGTCAGAAAGAAAGAGGACAAGTATACACAAAAGCATGAACAGTCTTTTGGTTTTAAAACAACACTTATAACAAGACCATTAATATTAGCAGAGTTACAAACAATAGTAAAAGAACTTGTTGAGTTAATAGTAGACATAGATACATTAAGAGAAATGTTAGTGTTTGTAAAAAATGAAAAGGGAAGACCAGAAGCACAATTAGGCTATCATGATGATTTAGTTATGGCATTAGCTATAGCTTATTATATAAGAAAACAGCAAACTATGAAAGTTAAAGAAACTCCAAAAGTAAAAATAGATACTCTATATAGAGATTTTGGTATTAAAGAAAAAGAAGATACTGATTATGGAAGCGATATAACAATAATATAAGGAGGTACATATGTATTCAATTATTTCAGCTCTATGCTTAGGCATAGGGTTTTATTTTGGTTTTGTTTTAGGACGAACAAATGAATTACCTAGATGGAAGAGTAAAGAAATTAAGAAACAAGAAAAAGAACAAAAAGATGAAGAAGATAAACATTTATCTAGATTAAACAAAGCATTAGGCAACTTAGATAGATATGATGGAAGTTCCAAAGGACAGGAGGATATTGTATAAATGGAGAATGAAAAAGAACATGTTTTAACAGAAGAATGGCAATTATATGAAAAAGGTAAAAGTTATAATACAACAGTAGGATTATATACAGATACAGAAAGAAACTATAATTTCTATCATGGTAAACAATGGGATAACGCAAGATTAGGTAGTATACAGCCTATAACTTTAAATGTAATAAGACCTACTGTAAAATATAAAGTTGGTGTGTTAAACAATAACGACTATCAAATAGTATTTAACCCTAATGCATATGATACAAAACAACAAGGACAAGAGTTAGAAGAAATATGCAAGAGTTTAAATAAATACAGTAATAGAATATGGGAACAGGAACAGGTAAATACAAAGGTTAAAGAAGTAGTAAAAGATGCTTGCATTAATTCAGAGGGTATTATTCATTCTTATGAGGAGGATGGAGAGATTAAAGCAGAAGTAATAGATAAAACGAATATGTATTTAGGTAATGAAAATGATTCTGATTTACAAGCACAGCCATATATATTATTAAGCTTTAGAAGAACAGTAGATAGTGTAAAAGAAGAAGCACGAAGAAATGGAATATCAGAAGAAGAAATTGCAAATATAACTGTTGATTCTGATTATGAGGAACAGTCTGGAAGAGATAAGAGAATTGAAGAGGTTTCTCCAATGTGTTTAGTTTTGCTTAAGTATTATAAAAAAGATGGAACTGTATGGATTAAGAAGAGTACTAAAAATGTAGTTATTAAAAAAGATGCTGACACAAAATTAACACTATATCCTGTTGCTCATATGGTTTGGGAAGATGTAAAAGGATATTCAAGAGGTATAGGAGAAGTTAAATACCTAATACCAAATCAAATAGAGATTAATAAAACGGCTACAAGAAGAGCTATAGCTGTACAAATGTGTGCTTATCCTAAGTTAGTTGCTAATATGAAATATATAACTAATCCTGCAAGTTTAAGTAAAGTAGGTACTACAATAGAATTATCAGAAATACAGGCTGATGATGTTAATAAGGTTGTGTCTTATTTAAGACCTACTTCAATGACTTCTGATGCATTAAATTTACAACAAGAGTTAATGAAGGATACTCAGGATTTAGCTGGTGCAGGGGATACTGTAAATGGCAATGTGGACCCTACTCAAACATCAGGAAAAGCTATTTTAGCAGTTCAACAGGCAGGGCAACAACCATTAAACGAGCAATTAGATAAATTTAAAACGTTTATAGAAGATGTAGCAAGAATATGGTATGAAATGGTACAAACATATTCTATAGATGGTATAACGGTAACTAAAGAAGAGAAGAATATAGAAACTGGAGAGGTTACTGAAATACCATACTTAATTTCGTTTGAGCAATTACAAGCAATGAAGCCAGATCTAAAGATTGATATTACTCCACATTCAGCATATGATAAATATGCTCAAGAGCAATCATTAGAGAATTTAATGTTACAAAAGTTAATAACTTTTGAGGAGTATGTGAATGCATTATCAGATGATAGTGTAATGCCTAAACCTAAGTTGACTAAGATATTACAGCAAAGGAAAGAGGCACAGGCTAAGATACACGAAATGGAGAAACAGGCTAATGCAATTAATAGTGCTATGCAACAGGAGATGGCAATACAGGAGATACAGAATACTGATAATGAATTGAATAATATAGCAGAACAAGCAAATGAAGCAAATAATAGAGCCATGGAGATATTGGGAGGTGTACAGTAATGAAGTGTCCTCAATGTAAATTAGTTGAAATGCTAGTTGTTAAAGTTGATGATAGTGTTATCCACTATAAATGCAAAAAGTGTGGAAAAGAAATTGATAAAGTGCGAGAAGATAATAAGTAATCTTCTTTTTTTATTGTCCAAAACATGTGTAAGACAAAAAACTGCTATCAAGGAATTAATAGTCGACAGACTTAAAACGGAGGTAACACATGGATGAAGATGTGGAATTAAATGACAATAATGAGGTAGCACAAGAAGTTGAACAGGAAACTAATGAAGCAGAAAAGCAAGAAGAGGTTTTTGATGTTCAAAAAGATGAAGAAGATACTCAAGGAGAGGAAAGTAGCCAAGAGAATAAAGATGATGTTCAAAGTAAGATTGATCATGCTGTTCAAACAAGACTTGAAAGAGAAAGAAGAAATTTTAATAGGGACAATAAGGAATTATTTGAAATGGAGAATATTCTTAAGGCTGGTTTGGGTGTAGAGACAAGAGCTGATATGATTAAACAGTTAAATGAGTTCTACAAAGATAAGGTTGATATTAAACCTTATAAGTCATCTGTAAATGAAAGAGATGAAAAAATTTTAGCAGAAGCAGATGCAAAAGAAGTTATTGAATTAGGATTAAATGAAATGGAATTAGAAGCTAATCGTATTGCTAGCATACCAGAAGCGGAACGTTCTATTCGTGAAAAGACTATGTTCAATACTATTTGTGAGGCTATTATTGAACAAAAGGAAGTAAACGAATTGAAGAATAAAGGGGTAGATATAAATATTTTAGAGGATAAGGGCTTTAAAGAGTTTAAAGATAAGTTTAATTTTAAGACGTCTATATCTGATATTTATGATATGTATTCTAAGATAAATCAAAAACCTGATAAACCTGCATCAGCAGGAAGTGCAAAAAGTGAATCAGGGACTACAGCTAAAACGTTTACACCTGAACAAATTAATAGTATGTCGCCACAAGAGTTGATGAAATATTGGAATGATCCTGCGTTTAGAAAAGTTGCAGGATTAAATTAATTTTTAGGAGGAAATAAATATGTCTATAACAGTAAGTATTGATAAATTAATATCAACAAAAGTTTTAAAGGAGTTAGAGAATAATCTAATTGCGAAAAGAATTTGTACTTTAGATACAGGTTCTCAAATTAATAAGAAAGGTGATCAAGTAACTTTTACAGGTATAGGTGATCCAACAGTTCGAGAGTATAAAGGTACAATCAATTATGAAGAATTAGAAGACCAAGGTGTAACTATGAAGATTGATCAATCAGATTATGTTGCTTTTAAGGTTGATGATATAGAGGCTTTTAGAAGTTCTATAGATGTTAAAGGTACTCAAGTTGAAAGAAGCGGGTATAAAATTAAAGACAAAGCTGATAAATATGTGTTAGCTTTGGCTTCTGATAAATCTATAACTAATAGAATAGATGCTTATTCTACAGGAAAAGAAGTTTCAGAAGATAATGCATTACAATATGTTGCAAAAGTAAGAAGAATGCTTGATGAGGCAAATGTACCTCACGGACAAGCATTCTTTGTTATTGATCCAATGTTTAAAGAGAAATTAGAATTAGCAGGTATTAAATTTGGTATCAATGAAGGTATGAAAGGTTTTGAAGGTGGTCTTGAATGGGCTGATTATTTAGGAATGAAAATATTTGTTTCTAATAATGTTAAAGTTGAAAATGGTAAACATCTTTTAATGGCTGGCTCATATAATGCTATTGTTTATGCAGATCAAATTATTAAATCTAGATTTATTGCTGAAGCAGAAAATGCATTTGAGGGATTATATAGTTCTTTACATGTGTATGATGCTAAACCTATAAAACCAGCTGAATTGGTTGTACTTGAAGCTAAGGAAGCAGGAGTAACAGAAGTAGTTACACCTCCACAAACATCAGAAAGTCAAGGTTCAGAAAATCAAAATAGTGAAACAATATAATAAATAAAGAGGGATTTTGATTCCCTCTTTTGCTTGTATATCACTTAAATAGTTAAGTAGGTGCAATTCCTACATAAGTGAAGAAGAAAGGAAATGTAAAAATGACTTTAGAGGAAAATAAAAAAATAGCATTAGCATTAATTGAAGAGTATTCTCCAAATAATAATTATTTAACTGATGATGAAGATATATCTACTAGATTAAATTTGGTATATGCTCCTGCTTATCAAGAGTTAAGTCAGATAAAAAAGATTTTAAAGACAAAGACTTTAAAGGAAGTTACAGATAATACAGAAGAGGGATATGCTCAATATTCGTTGCCAAGTAATATGTATCAATTTAAAAGGGTAATAGGTTTAGATGAAAATAATAACGAGGTTAGTGTTCAATTTAAAATAATAGGGAAAAAACTGATTTATATTAATAATAGTATAAATGCTCAAGTTATATTAGAATATTATGCTTATCCATCAATAATAGCAGAAGATACTGAGAATGATTTTGAGTTAGAAATAGATCAGGATGCACAAATGATATTACCATATTTAGTTGCTAATGATATTTTAAAAGTGGATCCTTCTAGTGATTATACGGCTTTTTATTCTGAGTATAAAAGAAAAATAGAAAGTTTAGATACAAGAACATCATCACCTACAGTTTTAATTGAGGAAGGTATATTATAGGAGGTGTGTTATGAATACAACAGCTATTAGACAGATTTATTCTTCTTTTAGAGGTGTAGATTTTACAAGTGATCCTGCTATAGTTAATTTGTCAAGAAGTCCAGATGCTTTAAATATATGGAAAAATTATGAGGATACTCAGGGAGAGTGTATTGAGACTAGACCAGGTTATCAAAAAATTGCAGATTTCGGAAGTTATATTTATGGTATATACATATATCAAAATAAGGCTATTGTTCATGCAGATACTAATTTATATTTATGGGACAATTTCCCTTCTAAACCATCAGAGGACAAGATAGTATTAAAAAGTGATATGAATGAGCAAAAGTCATCTTTTGCTATTTTTGATGATAAGCTATACATTTTGGATGGTTTAAATTATTTAGTTTATGATGGGGAGTCTCTAAAAAATGTAATTGATACAGATACTTACATACCTACTACTAGTATAAGTAGAAGTCCAAATGGTGGTGGTGAGATGTATGAAGATGTTAATTTACTTTCTCATTTTCGTAAAAATTCATTTGTGGCTGATGGTACATCAAAAGATTATTATTTAGATGCTACAGATATTGATGATATAACAAAAGTAGTTGTAAATGACAGTGTAGTTACATCTTATACAGTTGATAAATTGAAAGGTAAAGTGACTTTTTCTGTTGCACCTACTGCTCCTGTTTTAAGCGGAGTTGATAATGTTGTTATTACTTTTAAAAAGACGGTTGATGGTTATTCTGATAGAATTGCTAAATGTTCTATGGTTTTGTCTTTTGATAGAAGGCTGTTTTTTATTGGTAATCCCGATTTTCCTAATGCTTTGTTTCATTGCAAATTAAATGATCCATCTTATATTAGTGATTTGTCTTATTATCAAGATGGAAGTAATGAAAGTGCTATTAAGTCAATGGCAGTGGGTAATAATGTTTTATGGGTTTTTAAGGAACCTAATCAGGAAAATGAGACTATTTTTTACCATGTCCCTACATATGATTCTGAGTATGGGAAGATTTATCCAAGTTATCAGGGCAATATTTCGACTGGTTGTTTTTCAGAAGCAATAAATTATAAAGATGATATAGTATTTTTGTCAAGAAATGGTTTAGAAGGTATTTCTAGCAGTGATATTAATTCTAAACAGCTATTAAATCATAGAAGTAGTTTGATTGATACTAAAATGGTTAATGAGAATAATTATAATTTTGCTACTATGTGTGAGTGGAAAGGGTATTTATTGATTCTAGTTAATTCAACAGTTTTTTTGGCTGATATGAGACAAATGTATCAAGGAACTGATGGTTATGAGTATGAGTGGTATTATTGGCGATTTGACAATGATAGTATTTGTATTATTAAGGAGTATCAAGGTAGATTATATTTGGGGTCAGAAGATGGCTCTATTTTTATTTTAGGTGGAACCAATGACAACGACAATATAATTAATAGTTATTGGACAACACCAATGGACAACTTTGGATATGGAAACAAATATAAGACCACAAATAAAAGAGGTGGAGTGGTAAAGATAAAAACTATACCAAATGGAAAGATTAAGATAACAGAGAAGACAAATAAAAAGCCTATAGAAAAGTCAATAAGAGAGTTTAGTGCTACAGGGTTTGATTATGGTAATTTAGATTATTCGAATTTTGCTTATACCACAACAGCAAGTTCGAATGTAGTTTATAAGATAAAGGAAAAGAAGTTTGCAGAATTATCACTTAAATTTTATAGCAATGAAAAGGATAAGCCTTTTGGAGTTTATAGTGCAATAATAGAAGCTTTTATAGGTGGTTATATAAAGAGATAGGAGGATAATATGTCAATATCTAAGTTTAATAATAATGTGAATTACAATCAAAGTCAGCCAGATCAACCTAGTTTGTCTGCTGATGAGATGAAAAGGTTGATGGATCAAGCAGGAGTAGATATTAAAGAATATATAAATACAATTTTAACAGAAGAAATTGATGCAATTATAGAAAATATGGAAGAGAAAAAGGTAGATAAAGTAAATGGACAAAAATTATCGGAGAATGATTTTTCGAATGCATATAAAGCTAAATTAGATGGTATTGCTAATAATGCTAATAATTATAGTTTACCAGCAGCTACACAGACTGTTTTAGGAGGCGTAAAGGCTGGTAATAATTTAACAATTTCATCAGGTGTTTTAAGTGTGACAAAAGCTAATGTGACTAATGCGTTAGGTTATACTCCACCTACTACAAATACGACTTATGGTGTTGCTACAACGTCTGCTAATGGGTTAATGAGCGCTGGTGACAAGTATAAATTAGATGGTATTGCAACAGGTGCTAATAGAACTATTGTAGATTCATCTTTAAGTAGTTCTTCAACAAATCCTGTTCAAAATAAAGTAGTAAATGCTGTACAAGGTATAGCAATCAATGCACAAGCTATGGCTAATAATGCAATTCAACGAGCAATAGATGCTAATAATAGAGCTCAACAAGTATATGATGCATTGAGGAGTTTAAATAAAGTTCAAGGAAAATTTACTGTCGGGGAAGAACTATACGTAGATAATAAATCAATTCGTTCTCAACATATATACAACAAGGAAACAGTGTCAAATAGTCCTAATATGTATATAACTTCAAATGGATGGTTTAGAAGAACAACAAATACATCATCAAAAAGATATAAAAAAGATATTAAGGAAGTTACTGATGAAAGATTAAACCCAGAAAGATTATATAATTTAGAAGTAAAACAATTTAAGTATAAAGATGAATATCAACCTAATGAAAATGACCCAAGATATAATCAAAATTTAATAGGTTTTATAGCAGAAGATATAGCAGATGTTTATCCTATTGCAACTGATTATGAGATAGACGAAAAGGGTAATAAAATAGTTGAAAATTGGAACGAAAGATATATTATACCTGCAATGCTTAAATTAATTCAAGAACAACATAAAGAGATAGAAGAGTTAAAAGAAATTGTAAAAAAGGAGGTATAACATGGCAATAAATGATTATGAGGCTATTGATAGTTTAGAATCTAAACAAAATGATATTTTAGATAATTCTATTGCTAAACAACAAGAGATTATAAATAAACAAACTCAAATGAATGTTGACCAATTACAGAGGCAAAAGGATAAGTTAGATGATGATGTTACTAAGACTAATAAGGCTTTGTATACAGAATATAAGAAGAATAATAATCCTTATGGAGCTAATGCAGAAAAGTTAGCGAGTAAAGGATTGGGAAATTCAGGTTATGCTGAGACTACACAGACAAATTTATATAATACTTATCAAAGGAATATAACAGACACTTTAAATAATGCTAGAAATTTAAAGTCTGATTTTGATTTTCAAATGGCTCAGGCTAGGCAACAAGGTGATATTACTTTGGCTCAAAATATTTTAGATATTTATAATCAAAAATTACAATTATTGACTCAAAACTATGAGTTAAGGTCAAATAGGGAGCAATTTTTATATCAACAGGGTCGTGATAAGGTTGCGGATGACCAATGGAACAAAACATTTAATTATCAACAACAAAGAGACAAAGTTTCTGATAATCAATGGCAACAGACTTTTGATTATCAACATAATAGAGACATGATTGCAGACGACCAATGGAATAGAAATTTTGAATATCAACAAAATAGAGATATGGTGTCAGATAATCAATGGGAAAAACAATATGCATATCAACAAAATCGTGACAAGGTTTCTGATAGTCAGTGGAATAAAACTTTTAAATATCAACAAGATCGAGATAAAGTTTCGGATAGTCAATGGCAAAAGGAGTATGAGTTATCAAAAAAAGCTAAAGCTAGTAGTTCAAGTAGCTCTAGACGTTCTAGTGGCAGAAAGTCATCATCAAGTTCTACTAGCGGTTATGTGATTAGTAAAGATGATGGTGTAAATAATACAACTCAAACTAAATATTCTCCCCAAGAAATATTATCAAAAGTTCAAACAGTACAAGGACCAGGAATAAAGAATAATATTAAAGATGGAATATCAGGAGAAACATTTGGAAGTATGGAGGAACTTTTAGCTTATTATGGATATGGTGCAACTAATTAGGAGGAAATAATGAAAATTGTAAAGTTGTCAGATTTAGATAGCGAAGAAAGAAAAAAACTGATTGAAGAAGAACAAAATAGAATAAATCAAAGAAATCAAGAAAGAGTTAACATTCAGCAACAAGCTAATACAGATTTCTATAATCAAATAGCAAAAACTGGTGCTTATCAAAATAGAGGAACGACATCATTAGGTATATTAAGAAAATTATATAAAAATAATGGTGTTACAGAAAATTCTTTAGATAATTATTATAATGCACATAAAAATGACAATCAAAAACCAATGTGGGATAGGATTAAGGAAAGTGCAAATAATAGTTTAAAACAAACTACTATTAATATGACAGGAAATCCAATGTTGTCTCTTTTTGGAAATGTAAATAAAAATGTTAGCAAATTTATAACAAATGAACAAAAAGATAAAGTGGGTTATATTGGAAAAAGAACAGGTGCAGGAGTAATACAAAATATTACAGGAATAGGACAAGCAGGACTAACAGATTTGGCAAATCAAGCTAACAAAGGAAAAGATAAAAATGTTACAGATATGATAGGAGATATTGCAAAAAGTTTTACTAATTTTTCTAATCCTATATCTAAAATAAATCCAATTCAAACAGGAATAAACACATTTAAAACATTGGCAGATAAAGATAAAAACATATTACAAAAAGGAGTTTCTTTGACTACTGGAGGAATTTCAGATACAATAAACCAAATTCTACCAGGAAAAAATGTAATAAATTCTACAACTCAACTTTTAGGCAAGATAAATCCTAATACATCTGATACTTTATTAAAGTATACAGATATAATTTCTAAACCTTCAGAAGATATAAATAAAAGATTAGATAAAGAGGGACAAAAATATGATACTATAACTAATATGCTAGCAGGGACAGGACAAACGATAGGAAATATGATACCTTCTATTGCATTAAGTACAATAAATCCGACAGCAGGTTTAGGATTAATGGGACTAAGTGCAAAAGGACAAGCTACTAAAGAAGCATTAGTTAAAGGAGCAGATTTAGAAACAGCGGTAAAAATAGGCGATACAAAAGGTATAGTGGAAATAGGAACTGAAATGATTTCAGGTGGTGTTAATATTTTTGGTAAAGGTGCAATAGATGATTTAGTAGAAAAAGGAATAATAAATAAAGTAAAAAATAAAGTAGGAAAACAATTAGTACAATGGGGTGTAGATAATGCAGGAGAGGTAGCCGAGGAATTAATATCAGATGTAGTAGGAACAATAATAGATAAAGGAACTACAGATCCAGATGCAAAATATACATGGAAAGATTTTGGAGAAACAGCAACATCAACAATATTGTCAACAACTATACTTAATTTAATTACAGGTGGACTTACTGGTGGAAATATAAATAATATACAACAAAATGTTGAAAAAAATCAAAATAACACACAAGAAAATCAAAGCAGTCAACAAATTACTCAACCTCAAAATAACTTGTCTCAAAATCAATCCTCAGAGCAAATAAAAGCAGTAGAAACATTAAAACAAGAAATACAAAATAGTAATTTGCCAAATGAAGATAAAACAAATATGATAGACTATATAAACAACAACAATATAGACCAAAATACATATAAAGATATGAGACAGACTATAGATAATGCAAATAAAGCTATTGAAAGCAATCAAGAAATGTTGTATAATAACTCTAATGAAAGTGAGAGTGATATAAATGGATATACGAGAAATATTAATGAGAGAGGGAACGGGATATACAAGAAACAAGAAAATCAAACAAACAGAGAATACAGCTGGGAAGAATACAATAAATGGGAAGAATCAATTAAACCAATTTCAGAAAGTATCCTTACCGACAACGAAAAACAGTCAATAAGTAGAGCAAAATCAGAGCATAATAAAGATATAGTAATCTATAATGAAAATGATAATGATAACATATATTCTGGGGGAGCATCACAAAAAACAAAGAATAAAATTGTTATAAGCAAACAAAAAGCAGAAACGTTCGGGTTAGATAAAATGATATTCCATGAAAATGTTGAAAGTGATATATTACATAATGATACAACAAGAGATATACTATCTCCAGTAATTGATTTAATAATAAAAGATGACAGCTTTAATCTTCAAAAAGAAAGATTTTGGAGTAATCAAGAAGGAAACATTCCTTCAAACGAACTTATTGCAAAAGATATTTTATGTGATAGATTTTCTGAAATTAAAAGTGGAGAAAAACTTGATTATGAAAATGTATTAAGTAGTTTAACAAACTCAAATATAGATATGTCATTAAGCAATTACTATAAACAAGTATATGGTAAAGAATTAAATATCAATACTCAAGAACTAGAAAAGTCTAGTTCTAATATTTTGCCTAAAAATCAAAGTTTAGATGCATTAACTAATGATATAAATCAACAAGAAATTGCAAAATTGCCTGAACGTAAAGAAAGAAAACATTATAAGTCAATTATGCAGAGTCAATATACGAGTGATGAAGCAAGAAGTATATCAAAGAAAATGATGGGTATAGATACATATGTACCAGAAAGTAATACAAAGCAATTAGAGAGAGCAGACAAAAGAATAGAATTAGGTGGGGCAGATAGTGAACTTAATTCTTTAATGAGTAGATCAATGACTGGTGGAAATATAAAAGCAGATGATATAGCAGTAGGAGAAAGACTTATTCAATATTATTCGAAAATAGGAGATAAAGCAAAATTACAAGATGCAATACAAGCAACAGCTATGGCTGGAACAACAGCAGGACAAACAGTACAAGCAATGAGCTTATTAAACCATCAAACCCCTGAGGGTCAAGCTATATGGCTACAACGTTCTGTAGAAAAAATGAATGAAACTTTGAAGAAGAATAGAGGACAAAATGCGGAGCAATTTAATTTAACACCTGATATGTTAGATAAGATAGTAAATTCTAAAGATTCAGAACAATTACAACAAAACCTAAACGATGTATATGAAGAATTAGGACAGCAAGTAACTAAATCGACATTGGAAAAGGTTGATAGCTGGAGATATTTTTCTATGCTTGCAAATCCAAGAACTCATATAAGAAATATAGTTGGAAACAAAGCAATGGGGCTAACACAACAAACAAAAAATAAGTTAGCAGGAACAATTGAAGGTATAGTAAGTAAAATAAATCCAAAAATGGAAAGAACTCACACAATAGTACCATCGAGTAAAGAAGTAAAGGAATTTGCTAAAAATGATATTAAAAATGTTGCAGATAGGTTAGGATTAAGTGAAAATAAATATAATCCTAAAACAAGATTACAAAATAGTATGAGAACTTTTAAAAGCGATATTTTAGAGAAAACAATAGGTAAAGCATTTAGTTTAAATGATATGGCATTAGAAGCAGAAGATGGATGGGGATTAAAAGCTGGATATAGAAAGGCATTAGCTGAATATATGACAGCTAACGGATTGACTGAAAATAATATAACAGACAAACAATTAGCAAAGGCAAGAAATTATGCAGTAGAAGAGGCAAAACGAGCTACATTTCATCAAGATAGTCAATTAGCTACATTAATTAATCAGTTATCTAATAAGAATAAATTTACTAAGTATACAACAGATGCTATATTACCATTTGTGAAGACTCCTATAAATGTTGCCAAGTCAGGTATAGAGTATAGTCCAGTTGGATTAGTAAAAAGTGCTGTTTTAGATACTGCAAGATTAAGAAAAGGCGATATAACTATAAATCAGTATATAGATAATATTTCAAAGGGATTAACAGGTACAGGAATAGCAATGGTAGGATATGCATTAGCAAATTGTGGAATATTGAAGGCTAGTGGTGGAGATGATTCTGATAAAGAGTCTTATGATGAAAGTATAGGAAAGCAAACATATTCTATTCAAATTGGAGATAATACTTATTCTTTAGATTGGTTGGCTCCTAGTGGTATACCATTATTTATAGGTGCTGAAATTTCAGAGATGGCAAATAGTAAATCAGAAGAAAAGGTATCATCATCTGATGAAGATAGTGAATATAATAAATTGTTAAATACAGGAACAAATTTATTAAATGCTATGGCTAATGCTATGAATCCTATGACAGAAATGTCTATGTTAAGTGGGTTAACTTCTGCTCTATCTAGCTATGAACAGGGTAGTGCTCAAATGATTGCCACAATAGGAACAAATTCTATAAAATCATATGTAAATCAATTTTTTCCAACAGTATTGGGTCAAATTGCAAAAACAACAGATGAATATGATAGAAGTACAACATCAACAAAGTCAGGGGTAGTACCTAAAGCAATTGATTCAACTAAAAATCAAATAATGGCAAAAATACCAGGATTGAGACAGAAATTACCTACTAAAACAGATATATGGGGCAATGATATAAAACAAAGTGAAAATATAATACAAAGAGGAGCAGAAAATGCTATTTTGCCTTGGACAAGAAAAAATATAAGTACAAATAATATTGATACTGAATTAACAAAATTATATGAAGCAACAGGAGAAAGTTCAATATTACCAGACAGTTTTGACAAAACACTTACTATAAGCGGGCAAAAATACAGATTAACTAATAAAGAATATTCAGAATATAAAAAGTCATATAGTAAAATATCATATGAATTGATAGACAAGTTTGTAAGTTCAAAAGAATATGACAAATTAACTGATAATGAAAAACAAAAGGCTATTGAAAATATATATACATATGCTAAAGAAACTAATAAAGTAAAATATGCTCGTAATAATAATAAAACTATAAAAACAACAACATTATATGATACAATGTCAAGTTTAGGATCTACTCAATCTAAGTCGGAATATTTATTGTACTTATCAAAAATAGATCAAACTACAAAAGAAAAAAGAGAAACAGGAGAATTAAAAGAGAGTCAAGGCTTAAAAAATACAGATAAAATTAAAATATTACTAGACACTAAATTAACTGACAATGAAAAAGAAAAAGTATATAAGAATAGTATAAATAGTGAGGATAAAAAGATTAATTATTTAGTCGATAAGATGGATTTTCCTGTAATACAATATTTAAAATACAAACAGCAAAATTTTGAAAACGACAAAGATCAAGACGGAGAAACAATATCAGGGACAAAAAAACAAAAAGTTGTTAATTATCTTAGAAATATATCAGATAGTCAATTACCTTTTAAATATAAAGAAATTATATGCAAAATGGAGGGTGTATCTAAAATAAATGGAGTTAAGAACTTAGATTCTGATGTTGTTAGAACTATAAACAATTATACTACTATGAATTATGATGAAAAAAAGGAATTATTAAAAAGCTTAGGCTATAAAGTAGATAAAAACGGTAGAATACAATCGCAGATAATGTTGCCAATAAAAAAAGCAGTAAAATAGATGATAATTTTTTATACTTTTCGACAAAATACGACAAAATTAATAAAAAAAATATGTTAAAGTAAATATATTATTTTCAAATAGGAGGATAATAATATGTTAATAGGTATTATAATATTATCATTTGTAATTGCATTTATGGCTACAATAAGTATTTTATATTGTAAAGAACATACTAAAATAAATGAAGAAAATATATTATTGTGTATATTAACAATATATTTAATGATTACTTTTTTATTTATGTACCATATAAATAGAAAAGATAAGATAATAATTAAAGAATATATAAATAAATCTAATAGTGTAAACGAATTAAAGGAAACTTTACAAGAAAAAGAAATTATAGATTTTTATAACAATAAATAATATATATGAAGAAACTTATGCTATAATAAAAGATGATAATTATGAAAGTAGTCAGTTTATTGGATTTGTTTTTTATATTATTGTTATGTATTTATATTACATACAATGTAGGTTTAAACAAAAAAATAAATAATGAAAGCACTTGCTAAAGCAGGTGCTTTTTTGGAGGTTAATATGATTAAAAAGATACAAAGAAATAAAAAAGTAAATAATCAAGATAAGCAAGCACCTAAAACAATACAAGAACTAATGCAGAGATATGATCTTAATAACAATAAGATTGAAGAATATTTAGATTATTTAGTTAATTATTTAAATGAAAGGGGGATATAGATGTCAAAAACAATAGATTATGAATTTATAAGAGGTGATACAACACCTTTAAGAAAATTTAGGCCAGTTGATAAAAAGGGTGATGTATTAACATTATCTAATTTAGATAACATATATTTTACAATGAAAAAAAGCGAAAGACGGTAAGGCAATAATAAAAAAATCTATTAACAATGGTATTACATTAGGAGATGATGAATATTATCATATAACTTTAGAAACAGAAGAAACTAGAGATTTAAATGCTGGAATTTATAAGTATGATATAGAGATAAATATGAGAAGTACTAGTAAATCGTATGTTAAAACTATACTTGAGGGAGAGATTACATTATTACAAGATATTACAACAAAGGAGGATTATTAAATGGATGAAGAATTAGGAATTGAAGTAGAATTTGACATTTTGAAAGGAGACAAAGGAGATAGAGGAGAAAAAGGCGAAAAGGGTGACAAAGGCGAAAGAGGTGATAAAGGAGAGCAAGGAATACAAGGAGAAAGAGGAGAAAAAGGCGATATAGGAGAGAAAGGCGATAAGGGAGATAAAGGAGATACTGGTGAGCAAGGTATAGGAATTTCTACAATAAATCAAACAGCTATATCGTCGGAAGATGGAGGTATAAATACTATTACCTGTGAACTTACAAATGGTGTAAAAACAATATTTAATATAAAAAATGGTAGCAAAGGTGAAAAAGGTAATGACGGAATAGATGGTATAGGTGTTCCACAAGGAGGAACAACTGGGCAAGTATTAACAAAAGTAAGTAATGAAGATAGTGATTTTGAATGGACTGATGACTTAAATAGAATTGATAGAAAATCCTTAAGACAAGCTAATATTCCTGTAAATATAGGAGCAGAAAGTGGATGGTATTTAGCGTTTAGTAAAACGATTCCAGATAAACCTATTAATGATAATTATGTGTTTAATTTGTTAATAAGTCAAGCATTTGGTGGCAATAATGGCACTGGTATTTTATATGTAAATATAAGAAAAGAAAATGATAAGGTGTTTTTGCCAAATGAACATTGTTTTTCTTGGCTATGTAGAGATAAATTAGATTCGAATTTTTTTAAAATCGAACTTGTAGGAAAAACTTTCAATTTTTATATAAAAACAGTTGGAAGTTATAGAAAATATAATATTAGAATATTACAAGAGTATTCAACAGATAGTAATTTGCATTATAATTTATTTGAATTTAAACAACCGAAAGCAGTAGATGTTTTAAGTGAAGAACCTAATGGTATAGTGCCAATAGATTATCTTGAGAAAGATTATTTAGCTAATTCAAGTGTAGATATATCTAATACAGACTTAAATAATCAAATTGGAAAGATTATTATAGGTTATGGGAATGGATGTATAAATAAGCCTTCTGATGCAGGAAATGGATATTTTATTAATATACCTCACTCTGATAAAACAGTTGCAAATCTTTATAATAAACAAATCTGGTTAGTGAGAAACGCTAATGATATTTATCAAAGATATCAAGAAAATGGAAATTTTACTGATTGGAAAAGCATAACTAAGTCTAAGCAAAAAATATTATGGAGAGATACTGATGGAAGTTTTATGCATGGAAGTCAACAAGTACAATTATCAGAGAAAATATCAGAACAAAATAATGGAATTGTCTTATTATTTCAGCCCTATGGAAGCGATGGTGCTGGAAATTGGGAGTTCCAGTCATTTTTTATACCAAAAATAGAAATAGATACTATTGGAGAAGGTCAAGGCCATACTTTTATGATTTGGAGTGATACATTAGGATTAAGAGCAACCAAGTATATAAATATATGGGATGATAAATTAGTTGGTCATACAAATAATGTAAATGAAAGCCAAACTATCGGAAATTTAGGAACAGTTAATAATAAAAGTGCTGTATTAACAGCAGTATTTGGAGTATAAGGAGGAAACAATGTTAAATTTTATAAAAGAATATTGGGTACAGATAGTATTTATCTGTACCTTTTTAGGTAGTTTTATAAGTTTTGCAATGTCAATGATAGAAGCAACAAAATGTAGCTTAAGAAATGACATTTTAACAATATATGATAGATGTAAAGATGATAAAAAAATAACATACTATCAATTACAAAGTATAAAACATAGTGCTGATATTTATTTTAAACTTAAAGGAAACTCATTTGTAAAAGATATTGTTAAAAGAGTCAATACATTTGAAGTAATAGATTAGGAGGTGGAAAAATGAACAAAGAACTAAAAACATGGATTAAATGTGCAGGAATAAGAGCAATAAAAACAGTAGCACAAACAGCAGTAGCGACAATAGGAACGTCAGCAGTAATGGGAGAAGTAAATTGGACAGCAGTAACAAGTGCAAGTTTATTAGCAGGAATATTAAGTATATTAACAAGTATAGCAGGAATACCAGAAGCTAAACAATAAAAGGAGGATAAAAAAATGGAAGAAGAAAAAATAGAAACAATTTCAACAGAAGAAATAATAGACAATTTAGATGAAAGTGAATTAGAAAGCGAGGTAGAAGAATAATGGCAAGAGTATATTATAATCAAGCAGATAATAGATGGGCAAACTACCCATATCCAAGCCCAAGTCTACCAAAAGCTACAATTAAAAGTGGAGGATGTGGACCAACAAGTTGTGCAATGATAGTATCAAGTTTAAAAGAAACGATAAAACCTCATGATATGGCAAAGCTGTTTTTGAACATTGGATTAAGAGTAAATGGAGGAACAAGCTCAAAAGCATTTAGTTTTATAAGCGAACATTTTGGAATAGATATGTTTGAAATACCGAGTTTTAGTATACAAACACCAGATAAAATGACTAAAGTTGTAGAACATCTTTATAATGGTGGTATGTGTGTAGCACATTGTAAAGGTGGAGGTATTTTTTCAACTGGAGGGCATTACATAGTATTAGCATATATGAAAAATAGTAACAAGATAGTAGTATTTGATCCTTATTTATATAGAAATAAATTCTCATCTAAAAGTAGAGCAGGAAAAGCAATAGTAGATGAAAATGATGTAATAATAAGTACAGATAACTTTATGAAATATGCTAATTGTACAACAGTATATTGTTTTAGACCAATACAAGAACAACCAAAAACAATATTAGCACATGTAAAAACAAAAATAAACAAAGCACCATTAAGAAATAGTAAAGAACACAACACAAATAAAAACGTAATAACACATCTAAAAAAAGGAACAGAATTAGACATACTTGAAATAGACAATGAATGGGGAACAGCAATACAAGGATATATAAACATGAATGATTGTGAAAGACAAGAACTATTTAAAGCAGAAGTAATAGTAGATAAAGCACCACTTCGTAATTCGATGGAACACAATACAGACAAAAATGTAATACAACATTTGAAAAAAGGAACTAAGTTATCAATAGTAGAAAGACATAACAACGAATGGTGGTCTGCACCACAAGGATATATAAATGAAAATGATTGTAAAAAGATATAAAGTATAAGCTAGATTGATTAATTTCAGTCTAGCTCTTTTTTTGTGCTTTTACTTGAAATTGCATAAAATTTATGCTATAATGTTGACAGATATAAAATTGAGTGTTACAATTTCTTTACGAAAATATTAAGATTGTGTGAACAATTTGTAATATGTGTTGACAAAAGATAATATATATATTATAAGTAATAAAAAGAAAAATAAGAGCCGAAGCCCTTATTTATCTAGTTGTTTGTTTGGAGTTTGAGGTTTATCTCTGTTATTGGGATAAATCTCAAATTTTCGTTTTATGGATTCGTATTTAAACGAGTATTTGCTTTTGGAGCAAATATGTACTAAAAAGCACAATCCGTATTGCGAAAATTCCTACACCAATCAACCAGCTTACAATATAGTTAAGCATAATTGATACTCCCTTCTTTAGTATTTGCACCAACTCATCTTGCGAAAAGTCAGGTGCATAAACTAGCACTTATATTGGATCATAGAAGTTAAATACTAATCTATGCACCCAACTTGAAGGAAACTTTAACAACTTGTTCATACTATATCAAAACTATATATAAAAGTCAACAAATTTCATAAATGAAAACCATACTTTGATAAAAAAATACAATATATTACGACAGATATGTTATAATCAATTTAATTTAATATTTAATTTAAAGTTTATGGAATTTGAGCTAAGAACTTTGTGTTCTTGCTCTTTTTTTATGTATCAATAAATAAATAATAGTGCATACTAACAAAAGAGGTATTAGTATGAAAAATTATTATAAAGAAAGTTTAAAAGAATTTAAAAAGTATATAAAACAAAATCCAGAAACGACAAGAGAACAATGGGATAATTATGCACATAAGAATTGTTTATTTAGTACATTTACACTAGCATGTCACAAGGATGCATATAGTTTTAAAGAATTAAAAGAGAAAATATAATTTCATAAAAGAAAATGGCACTTTTCCACCATAGTGAACAAGAAGTATGTTATAAGAAAAAATGAGCATACTAAAGACAAAGGTGGGAAATATGAGAATAGAGATATTAATAAAAGAAATAAGAATAAAAGAGCGGATATACTTTACGAGATTTATCAAAAATGACAGGAATATCTGCATCACATTTAAGCTATATTGAGAATAACGAAAAAGAGCCGTCTTTATCGATGGTTGTAAGAATAGCACAAGCATTAAATGTAAAAATAGAAGAATTGTATAAAGTAATACAATAGCACAAAATTTGTGCTATTTTTAATTTCATAAATGATTTTTTACGTTTTATAAAATATCCACCATAGTGAACATAAACTAATATATTTTTCAAATAGAAGCTTCAATAATAAATGTAGGAGGATATATTATGAAAGATGTAGTATTAAATGAAATAAAAAAAGAATTAAATTGGAAAGAAAGAATTATTGTTGACATTTTTGGAAACTTATTTTATTATGCATTTAGAAAAGGAATGATTAACTGTTTTAATTATTATAATAAATAATATGTTATTTTGAACATAATAGCGATACGAATAGGATGGAGACATATTACAGAGGAGAAAATGAGTCAATGCCATATAATACAAATGGTACATTGAAAGTAAGAGAATTTAGAGGATCAAGTAAAAGTAATATTTTATGGACAACAAAAAGAACTATGCAAAGTTGGAATAGTCAAAGATACATATATGGAAGACCAATATATGTAGGATTTGCATTTAAAAGACCATATGAAGGAGGACATGGAAACCAAAGTCAACATTATGCAGGAGTTGCATTTGATGTAGGTCAAAATTTAAGTAGTAGTGCTAGAAGAACTCTTTGGAATAGTGCAAATAACTCTGGAGTATGGAGTTTTGTTGAACCAATTTCTCTTACACCAACATGGGTGCATTTTGATGATAGAAGTGGAAAACCTGCTTGTCCTACAGGAGGATATCCATTAATACGACAAGGCTCTAAAGGTGTATATGTGTTAATACTGCAAGATAATTTAAATACTTTAGGTTATAATACTGGGGGACTAGATGGTATTTTTGGAAGTAGAACATATACAGCAGTTAGAAGTTATCAGCTAAGGGTAGGTCTTGCAGTTGATGGAATTGTTGGATGTAATACTTGGAGGTCTATTCAAGAAAGAGTAGTAGGAACAGGTTCTACAAGTACAACAATAAATTAATATTGAAATTAATATAAACGTGTGGTATATTACAAACGAAAAGGTGATATTTATGAAATTAATTAATTTTAAAGCAACAGATAATATTGTACTAAATGGAATTTTGTATGAAAGTAGTAAAAAAACAGATGAAATAATAATTGCAATTCATGGAATGAGTAGCAATTGTTTTAAGCAAAGAGATATAGAAATTTCAAAATTAGCAAATGAAAATAATATTGATTACTTTTGCTTTAATAATAGAGGAAGTGAACTAATAAAATACATAAAAAAAGAAGTAGATAAGAAAACTTTAAAAAAATTTGGAGGAACCACATATGAAGATGTTTTAGATGGATATTATGATATTTGTGGGGCAATTTTAAAAGTAATTGAGTTAGGGTATACAAAAATACATCTTCAAGGACATAGCTTAGGATGCACAAAAATAGTTTATACTTATAATAAATTAAAAGAAGAGAATAATATAAAAGTTTTAAATAATATAAAAAGTGTAATATTACTTTCACTTATAGATATACCAGAAGCATTTAAAGTATATCTAGATAATAAATATAATGAGTTTTTAGATTTAGCACAAAATAGTGATAGTAAATATGATTTGATGCCAAAAGAAGCATTTATACATCCAATTAGTGTAAAGACATTTTTAAGGTATACAAAATATAATGAAAATATTGATTTTGCTAGATATGGAAAAAATGATAATTTTGAAAAATTAAATAATATTAAAGTGCCACTATTTATGAGATGGGGAAATGTAAATGAAATGGTAATACAAAAGTTAGAGGATTTAGTACAAGAATTAATAGTAAAAATAGATAACAATAATAAAGATATAAACTATATTGATGGCGCAGATCATGGATATACAGATAAAGAAGAAGTATTAGCAGAGCAAATAATTAAATTTATAAAAAATATATAAAAATAAGATTTGGGTTTCCAAATCTTATTTTGCTTTATCTAAGTCTTCTTCATTTTGAACTTTAATAAGTTGTTCAGTTATTAGCTTAACTATATGTTTATTTCTATCATTTAATTTTATGTATGACTTTAGGAAGTTATTATCAACTAAATTATTTAAAGAAGAAGCATCAGAATTGATTAAGTCGCTAAATAAAAAATCAGAATTAATATTTAATGTTCTACAAATATTTATTATTGTGCTAGCACTTCCAAAAGCCAAGCCTCTTTCTAATTGACTAATATATCTAGTCGACAAAGAGGTTTTTTCAGCTAATTTTTCTTGAGTGTAGTTAGACTTTGCTCTTGCTAATTTAATTTTTTTACCAATATTTTTTCTTAAAATACTTTCTTCATTCATAATTATCCCTCCTAATTAAAGTATAACAATGAAATTAAAAAAACTAAATGAACTAATAGATATAAAATTATTAAAAACTAGAACCATACGTTCTATAATAAGCTTTTAAAAAATTTTAAAAAATTTAAAAAAGGGGTTGCAAAAATATAAAAAGTGTATTAAAATTTAATAAAAGTGGTGAAAAGTGGTTTAAAGTGGTTATAAAAGAAAGAAGGTGAATCTTATGCTAATAGGAGAATATGAACACTCTTTAGATGTTAAAGGCAGATTAATTATGCCTGCAAAGTTAAGACTAGATATGGGCGAAAGATTCATCATCACAAAAGGTTTAGATGGATGTTTATTTGCATTTTCACAAAATGAGTGGTTAAACTTTGAAACCAAATTAAAGACACTACCTCTTTCAGATAAAAATGCTAGAAACTTTGTTAGATTTTTCTTATCAGGGGCAACTGAGTGTGAATTAGATAAACAAGGAAGATTTCTTATTCCTAACAATTTAAGAGAAGCAGCGTCACTAAATAAAGAGGCAATAATAATAGGAGTAGGAACAAGATTAGAAATATGGGATAAATCAGTTTGGGAAAAATGTGATGGAGATATATCTGCAGATGAAATAGCAGATAATATGACAATGATTGGTATATAACTTGCAAAAGTTTATATAGAAATACAAAGGATAAAAATACAAAAGATAAAATTTAAAAGTACAAAAGATAAATATACAAAAGATAAAAATACAAATGACAAAATTAAAGAGTACGAAACACAAAATCACAAAAGATGTATTACAAAAGAAAGCAAAATTTGTAAATACAAAAGAATATAAAAGATACTTAAGAAATAGTAAACAGCTGGTATTTAAAATGTATACCAGCTGTAATTAATATATTACCTTAAATTTTGCTGAGGTGGAAAAATTGGAATTTAAACATGAACCTGTTTTGTTAAAAGAATGCATAAAAGGGCTTGATATAAAAAAAGATGGAATATATGTAGATGGCACATTAGGAGGGGCTGGACATAGCATAAAAATACTAGAGAGTTTATCAAAAAAAGGTATGCTAATAGGAATCGACAGAGATGAAGAAGCTTTAAATTCAGCAAAAGTAAAACTAGAAAAATATGAAAATGTTAAATATATACATGGAAATCATGATGATATAGAAGAAATTTTAAAAGATTTAAATATAGATAAAGTAGATGGAATTTTATTAGATTTAGGAGTTTCATCATATCAGCTAGATGAAAAAAATCGAGGATTTAGTTACTTAGGAGAAAATGAGCTTGATATGAGGATGGATAAAACTCAAAGTTTGACTGCTAAAAAAGTAGTAAATACATATAGTGAACAAGATTTGGCACGAATAATATATGAATATGGAGACGAAAGATTTTCAAGACAAATAGCAAAAAATATCTGTGAATATAGAAAAAATAAAGAAATTGAGACAACTAAGGAATTAGTAGAAATTATAGATAAATCAATACCAGGATTTTCAAAAAAAGATGGACATCCTGCCAAAAGAACATTTCAAGCAATAAGAATTCAAGTAAATGATGAAATAAAACCACTTTATACAACAATAACTAAATGTATAAAATTATTAAGTAAAGGTGGAAGGCTTTGCATAATTACGTTTCATTCATTAGAAGATAGAGCTGTTAAAAATGCATACATAGATGCTGAAGGAAAATGTACATGTCCAAAAGACTTACCATATTGTGTATGTGGTAGTAAATCAGAAGGCAAAATTATTAATAAGAAACCAATAATTGCTACAGATGAAGAACAAAAAAGAAATTCTAGATCTAAAAGTGCAAAACTTAGAATTTTTGAAAAAAGATAATATAATAAACTTAAGAGGAGGTGAATAAATTTATGGCAAAAACTAAATATCAATATGGAACTAGCCCAAGAAAACTTGAACCAGAATATAATAAATACAGAAAAAAGAATTTAGAAGTAAGAAAAACTCAGGAAAAAGAACAAGTAAAAGTTTCAAAAAGTGAAAAGGCTAAAATAACAAAAAGAATATCAATCGTATTGATATTGTTTGCAATATTATTTACCATAAGTTATAGAAATTCACAAATCAATGAAAGTTTTAACCAAGTGCAAAATTTAAAAAAACAATTAGCACTAGTAGAAAAAGAAAATGAACAATTAAAAGTAAATATAGAAAATAGTTTAAATACAAATAATATAGAACAAGCAGCAATGGAAAAATTAGGAATGCAAAAATTAACAAATAAACAAATAATATATGTAAGTTTACCAAAAAAAGATTATATTGAATCACCTTCAGAAGAAGTAAAAATAGAACAAGAATATAATTTTATTGAAAAAATAATTAGATTTATAACAAAAAAATAGAAAACTTTATTTTAAAAATATAGTTTTCTATTTTTTTAATATTGATTATATTTTATTAAATATGCTAGGGAAGCCATAAGTAAGGCATTTTGTATTATTAAAATATAATATTTGTAATAATAATAATATATAAATTAAATAATTATAAAAATATGTGCTAAACATTGGAAATCCGTAATAAAAAACTATGTAATATAAGCGAAATCAAGAAATAAGAGCTATTGACTCTTATTTTTTTCAATGACTATAATTATTAAAGAAGAAATAAAAGAAAGGGGCTACAAAGTGGGAGAACATAATAAAGTCATTTCAAAAATAATTTATATATGCACTGCAGTATTACTTATAAGTAAAACAGTAGTTATGGCTGATACTACAATTCCTACAATCAAGGAAGAAGCATCTGAACAGCAATATTTTGAACTTAATGCAACTACAATTAATGATGTAGAAGGACAAAATAAGCAAGTAATTATGGAATTATGGGGATATGATGTAGAGTTTAAACGGATTTGATGTACGTTTTACTTATGATAAGACAAAACTACAATTATCAAATATTAAAACAAACGAAATAACTGATAATGTAAAAGAATATTTTGAATTTGAAGATGAATTTAAAAATTCTTTAGACTTATTTACTATATACAATAACAATTCAATAAAAATGATATGTTCATTTAATCCACCAGTAGAAATAAAAGAAGGCGGACATATTATAGAAAAAGAAGGCATTGGAAAAGTAGTAAATACAAATGGAGGGGTTTTACTAGGAAAGATGAGCTTTCAAACGACTGAGAATATATTTGATATGTCAAGCTTTCAACTAGTAGAAGATACTGAAAGTTCTCCACTTACTGGAATAAAAATAAATACGGATGGATTACATTACTTTGATAACCAAAAAACATTTAGATTTGCCAATAATACAGCATCCAAAGATGCAAATCTTACTAATATAATAGTAAGTAGTGGAGAAAAAAACGAAGAAAATCCAGAAGAATCAACTTATAAAAAATATAATATATCTCCAGAATTTAATATAGATACTAAAGAATATGAATTAAAATTATTAGATTATATAGATAATTTAGATATAAAAGCAACACAAAGTGACGAAAAAGCAAGTATGAAATTAATAGTACCAAAGAAAGATGAAGAAGGTAACTTAATATATGATACTAATGGAACAGAAATTATATATGAAGAAAAAGATATAAAAAACAATATTCCATTAGAAATTAAATTAAATAAAATAGGACAAGAAGATACAATTGTAAAAATTATTGTAACAGCAGAAGATAAAATTAATACAAAAGAATATACAATAGTTATAAAAAGACCATATGGAACTTTAAAAGGACAAATACATACAAAGTCAACACAGACAACTACAGGAAAGCATATTGCAAAAATTAAAATTTATAAATCTGAAGAAATTGCTAAAAGTATAAATTGGGAAGAAGTAAAAATAAATTTTGCACAAAAAGCATCAGATGATTTAAACGAAAAATTATCCAAAATACCTAAAGTTGTAGAAATTGAAACAAATGATGATGGAACCTATGAAATTAATTTAGCAATAGGAACTTATGATATTCTTATTGATAAGTCAGGTTATTTAGATCATATTTATACTAATGTACAAATCGGAGAAAAAAATACTATAGACAAGGGAGTTAAAGCACTTGTAGCAGGAGATGTTAACAAAGATGGAAACATACAAATTAAAGATAAAGCTATAATAACACAAAATAATGGAAGAAAAAAAGGAAATGAAAGTTATATAGAAGGTTATGATTTAAACAATGATGGAATTATAAATTTATACGACAAAAGTATGGTTACACAAAATAATGGTAAAAAAAGAGAAATTGAGTAGGGGGAAAAAATGATAGTTAAATTACAAAAAAAGAAAATAATAGGATTACTTACTTTAATTATAATGACAATACAACTATTTTCACCATATGGTATTTTGATAGGAAATGTAAATGCATCAAGCTATACAACAGTTCCAAATGAAGATGGAAAGTTTATGATAATAAAATTAATGTATGATGAAAATGATAGGTTAATGAAACAAGATTGGGAATACGATAGAGTAGTACAAATGAATTTAATATTAGTAGGAGATATTCCAGCATCAGGTTATGATATAGCACTAAATTATGATAAGAGTAAATTACAGCCAGCTTATTATGATAGAAGTGTGCGTGGATATGTAGAAACAAATACTATGTTTGAGTGGGCACCAATGACTAAAATATTTGGTTCTTCTATAGATGAACGTAATAGTTGGTTAGATACTACGGCAGGAACAATTAGAATGGAAGGAGTTGTAGCAAGTGATACAAATCCAAAGTCTCAAAGTGGAGGACAAATTGTTTTAGCTGAGATGTTTTTCAAAGTAAAAGAAGATTATGAGATAGCTGATTTAACAGATGATATGTTTAGCCTAAGAAAAGCAGATGGTGTTGATTATAGTGGAATTGAAATTGCATATAATGAAGCTTTATATGGAGAAAATGAACCAAGTATTTTTGGTTTGACAGGATTTTCACAAGAAGAAAGAAAAATAACTTCAATTGTACAAAAGACTGCACCTAATAAAACAACATATGAACATGGAGAAGAAATAAATTTAGAGGGAGGATATATTACTGTAACTTATAGTGATGGAAAATCTAAAGATATACCAATGACAGATAGTAATATAAAAAAAGATAAAGAAAAAGCAGATGCTAATGATAAAAAAGTTGTAATTGTCTATAAAAATGATGAAGAGCATAGTGTTGAAATTCCTTTAGAAGTAACAGACCCAATTAGCTCTTTAGACATAACTTCACCAATGGAAAAATTAGAATATTCACATGATGAAACACTAAATTTTGATTCATTACAATTAACTGCTACTACAAAAAGTGGAAATAAAATAAATTTAACAAAAGATAGCCAAGGAGTAACAATAAGTGAAGTAAAAGCAAATGTTAATTCATCTAACTTTAGACAAACTTCAGCAGAAGGAGTTGTCCCATTAAAAGGAACACAAGATATTGTATTTACTTATGAAGGAAAAACAGCAACACAAACAATTATAGTAAATGATGTAATTACAGGAATAAATGTAAAAAAACAACCAAATAAAACGATATACAAATATGATGAAAATTTAGATTTAACAGGAGCAGTTGTAGAATTGACTTTAGGAAGTGGAACTGCAGATATTAATCTTCCAAATGGAAGTATAGTTGTATCTAATTATAATCCTAAAACAATAGGACAACAAAATTTAATAGTTAGTTTAGGGGATAAAAATGCAACTAATACTATAGATGTAGAAGTATATAACTATGTAGAATCTAGTACATTAACACCTCCATATGAAACAATTATAGAATATGATAAAGATTTAGATTTAGATGGGGGAAAATTAAATTTACAATGGAAAGATGGTTCAACATCAAATGTTGAGCTTAAAGATACTAATATTAGTGGATTTAATAAAAAAGTAGTAGGCACACAAACTATAACAGCAACTTATATAGTTACATATACACTTTCAGATACAACAAAAACAGAAGAAATTACAAAAACTTTTTTAGTAAAAGTAGAAAATGCAGTTATAGGAGTAATTGTAACTGCTCCAACAGAAAAGCAAGAATATCAATATGGAAATTCATTAAATTTAGAAGGAGCAACTATAACATTAAATTATGCAGATACAACCACTACTCAAGTTACACCAGATGAAACTATGGTATTTGAAAAAGATACAGATGATATAGTTAAAATGAATCCAACAAGTGGATACGGCGAAGATAACAAATTAACAAAAACAGTAACATTAAAATACACTTATGGAAGTGGAGAAAGTGCAATTACAGGTAGTAAAGATTTTGATATAACAATAATAAACACAGTAAAAGAAGCAGTATTACATGGAACACCAAAGCCAAAATATAATGTAAACGATCCAATGGATGAGAATTTAGAAATACTTGTAACAAGAGAAGTAGGAACGCCAACACCAGTAAAAGTAACAGCTGGAATGATAAGTAACTTTAGTACAGCAACAGAAACAACAAATGAAACAAATGGAACAAGGACAGCAGTAATAACATATAAAGAAAATGGTATAACAAAAACTATAGACTATACATATAGAGTAGTAGACACAGTAAAATCAATAAGTATAGACACAGCACCAGCAGAAGCACAAAAATACGGAGAAGAACTAGATTTAACAGGAGCAACAATAGAGGTAGAAAAAGGAAGCGAAACAAAGTCAATACCACTAACAAAAGGAATGATAAAAGAAGGAACATATAATCCAGAAACATTAGGAGAGCAAATAGTAACAATAGAGTATGGAGAAGATGCAGAAGGAAACCCAGTAACAGCAACATTTAAAGTAGTAGTAAAAGACTATGTAAAAGAAATAAAAGTAAACCCAGAAAGCATAACAGGAAAATACAATGATGAATTATCAAAACTAATAACAGACAATGAAATAAAATATACCATAACATATGCAAAAAAAGATCCAGTAGAAAAAACATTAGAAGCTACTATGATACCAGACTATAACAAAGAATCAGTAGATACACAAAACTTAGAAGTAAAATATACAGATAATGATGCAGATAGTTATACAAATGGAGAAGAATTTAAAGCAGACATAAGTATAAAATTACAAAATCCTGTAAAAAGCATATCAATAACAGCGCCTAGCAAAACAGAATACAAACACGGAGAAAGTTTAGCAACAAATGGAACAATAATAGTAACATATGCAAATGATGGAACAGACGCAAGAGATATGACAAAAGAAATGATATTTGAAGAAGATGGAACAACACCAGCTACTACAACTGCAACAAGCTATGATGAAACAACACATAAAGCACAAAAAACATTAAAAATAACATATGGAGAAGACGAAATAACAGAAACAATAGAATATCCAATAACAATAATAAATGCAATGACAGAAGCTAAATTACATGGAACACCAAAAACAAAATACAATGTAGGAGATTCAATAGACGAAAACTTAGAAATACTTGTAACAAGAGAAGAAGGAACACCAACACCAGTAAAAGTAACAAGTGGAATGATAAGTAACTTCAACACAACAGAAGAAGGAACAAGAACAGCAGTAATAACATATAAAGAAAATGGAGTAACAAAAACTATAGACTATACATACATAGTAGTAGACATGGTAAAATCAATAAATATAGACACAGCGCCAGAAGAAGCACAAAAATATGGCGAAGAACTAGATTTAACAGGAGCAACAATAGAAGTAGAAAAAGGAAGCGAAACAAAATCAATACCACTAACAAAAGAAATGATAAAAGAAGGAACATATAATCCAGAAACAATAGGAGAACAAATAGTAACAATAGAATATGGAGAAGATGCAGAAGGAAACCCAGTAACAGCAACATTTAAAGTAGTAGTAAAAGACTATGTAAAAGAAATAAAAGTAAACCCAGAAAGCATAACAGGAAAATACAATGATGAATTATCAAAACTAATAACAGACAATGAAATAAAATATACCATAACATATGCAAAAAAAGATCCAGTAGAAAAAACATTAGAAGTTACAATGGTAGAAGGATATAACAAAGAATCAGTAGATACACAAAACTTAAAAGTAAAATATACAGATAATGATGCAGATAGTTATACAAATGGAGAAATATTTAAAGCAGATTTAACTATTAAATTAGAAGATCCAGTTCAATCAATAAGTATTACAAAAGATCCAAGTAATACAGATTATGGATACAATGAAGCATTAGATTTAACAGGTGGAATTATAAATGTAACAAGGCTAAGTGGAAATAAAGACATTAAAATGACTGATGAAGGTGTTACATTAACAGAAGTTGGAGGAGATCCATTAGATTTAACCAATGTAACATTTGGAGCTGATCATAAAGCAACAAAAACAATACAAGTAAACTATGGAGATAAATCAGACACATTTGATATTATAGTTACAAATAAAATAACTGGAATAAAAATGAAAGATACTCCAAAAACAGAATATAAAGTAAATGATACATTAGACTTAAATACAGAAGCAGGTACAATAGGAACAATTGAAGTTACAAGACAAGACAATTTAGCAGAAACAATTGACTTAGATAATGCTAATGTAGTAGTAAGTAATTTTGATAGTACAGAAGAAAACAAAAATTTAAGTATTAAAGTTGAATATACTGAAAATGGTATTACAAAAGAAACAAATTATATTGTAAAAGTTATAGATAATGTAAAAGATGTAGTAATAGAAACAATTCCAAAAACTACTTACAAATATGGAGAAAGTTTGGATGTAACTACAGGTACATTAATAGTAACAAAAGATAGTGGTACAAAAACTATACCAATGACTAAAGATATGATAACAGAATTAGATGGAACAGCATTTAATAGTAAAAAATTAGGAACTAGAAACTTACAAGTAACATATGGAGGAATAACAAAAGAATATGAGATAATAGTATCTGACTATGTAAAAGATGTTATATTAACACCACCATCAAAAGTAAAATATGAATATGGTGAAAATTTAAAATTAGATGGAGGAAGTGTACAAGAAGTAATGGCAAGTGGAACAGCTACATCCCCAGTAGCACTTACAGATAGTAGAATTACATTAAGTACATTTAATCCAAATAGTGAAGGAGCACAAACAATATATGTTTCTTTAGATGGAAAACAAATAGGCAGTTTTGGATTAATAGTAGAAGATAATGTACAATCAATTGTAATGAAAGATACACCAAAGACTAAATATAAATATGGTGAAGCTTTAGATATAAAAGGTGGAACAATTTTAGCTACAAAGACTAGTACAAAAACAGAAACTATAAATATAAGCAGTAGCATGGTTTCAGGATATAATCCTAATAAATTAGGAGAACAAAAATTAATTGTAACGTATAAAGGTAAAACAACAAATTATAGCGTTAATGTTGAAGATTATGTTGCAGACATCAAAATTATAAAACCAAAAAAATTAGTATATAAACTAAATGAAAAATTAGATCTAAAAGAAGGAATGGTACAAAAAGTAATGGCAAGTGGAACAGCTACATCCCCAGTAGCAATGACGCAAGCTATGATAAAAGGATTTGACTCAAGCACAGAAGGAGCAAAACTTATAAGTGTAACATATGGAGGAATAACTAAAACATTTGGAATTACAGTAGTTGATAAACTAAGTGATGTAATAATAAAAACAATGCCAGATAAATTAGATTACCTATATGGAGAAAGTTTTGATGTAAAAGGTGCAACATTAGAAGTAACAAAAGAAAGTGGAAGTAAATCAACTATAAAAGTTACAGAAGACATGATATCAGGCTATAATGCCAAAAAATTAGGAGAGCAAAAGTTAACAATAACATATGAAGGATTTGAAAATGAATTCTATGTAAATGTTGAAGATTATGTAAGTAAATTAAAGGTTGAAAAGCCAACGAAGACAGAATATGAATATGGACAAGCTTTAGATTTACAAGGAGGAAAAGTATCTGTTATAATGGCTAGTGGAAAAGTAGATGAAATAGTTCAAATGACAGCCTCTATGATATCTGAATTTGATTCAAAACAATTAGGAAAACAAACAATTAAAGTTGAATATAAAAGTTTGCAAGGAGAATTCCAAGTAAATGTAGTAGACAAAGTAAAAGGTATTTCAATAAATACTGAACCTGATAAAGTAAAATATGAATATGGTGAGAAATTAGATTTAACTGGAGCTACGATTTCTGTAGTTAAGTCAAGTGGAATAACAACTATACCAATAACAAAGAAAATGGTATCTGGGTATGATGCTAAAAAACCTGGAACACAGGTAATTAAAGTAACATATCAAGGATTTGAAACAAAATTTATTGTTATAGTTAATGAAAAGAAAGAAGAGCCACAAAAACCAGAAAAGCCAGAAGGACCAGAAAATCCTCAGAAACCAGAAGATCCAACAAAGCCTCAGAAACCACAACAACCATCAAAACCTCAAAAACCAGAAGATCCAGTTAAACCACAACAGCCAGAACAAACTAAACCTACTAAACCAGTAACACCACAAGAAACACAAAAAGAAGATATTAAGCTAGATGATATTCAAATAATAGAAAAAGACAATACAGAAGAAAAAGAAATGCAAAATAATAAAACGGAAGATAAAAAAGAAAATAAACCAGTAGAAGAACAAACACCAGACGAGATAAAAGAGAAACCAACAGAAACACTTGGTGTAAAAGACGATAGAGGAGAGGACGATATGGATACTAGCAAGATAGTTGCCTTAATTGTTGGAAGTATAAGTGCATTAATTTTATTTATAGTAATATTCTTTAAACGTAATGTTAAAATTTATGTAGAAGAGAATCAAGAATTTGTTTTTGGTGGATTAGATAAGATTAAATCTAAAAATCCAAAAATTGATATTGATAAGTATTTAGATGGAGAAACTTATAGTAATAAGGTAAAAATCATCTTAAGTGATTCTATAAGCAATAAATTAGATGGAAAAGAAATAGAAATTAAGCACAGAAAAGTTAAAACAAAATATACAATTAAATATAATAATGAGCCTTATGAAATAATTTTAAAATAAACATTAAAATATAATAAATTTTAAAAAGATACTTAAAAATAAATTACTAAAAACAAAGCACGAAAATAAAAAATAAGACAAAAATATTTTTTAAATAATAAAGATTATCGACACGCATACAAAATTCCTTAAATTTCAATTTAAGGCGTGTAAAACGAAATTATAGGAATTTTGTAGATAATCTTGTTATATAAAATAAAAATGTATTTAATAAAGTGTAGTAATAATAACATTGGTAAATATACCAAAAAAGATGTTTTAAAATTTTGAATATCTATTGTTTTAAATATGGCTAAAAAACCCCAAATCACAGGGGTTATTAGTCGTGATTTAAATTAAGTAATTTTAATTATTAATTTTTTATGATAATAAATAATTAAAAAATTTATTTACAATTATAAAGCATAATGTTAGAATAAATGTATATTAAATTTCTAAGGGAGAAAATTATGAACATAAAAGATAAAAAAATAAAAATAGATGTTAGAAAAATTGCAATAATTGTATTAATATTAATAATTATAGTTTGCATAATAATTATATGTAAACCTCAAAAAATAATAACGCCAGCAGGTATCGAAGTTGTAAACACAGGAGTAAGAGAAGATACAGAGATCTCAGAAAAAAATGCAAAAAAAGTAGCAGTAAAACAATTCAAAAAGTTAGGTGAAAAATCAGTAAAAGAAAAAGAAGTAACAATTTTAAAAATAAAAAGGGAAGACGAATATTATTATTATTTGACGTCAAAGCAAAATACAATGGAAATTAAAATATTAGGAGGAAAAGTAACCAGAATAAATAGTGCAACAATAACAGAGTAAATTACAAAGTGTAAATAAAAAATAGCAAAGTTAAAAAATATATAGAAATACTATATATTCTAACTTTGCTATTTTTTTGTGCATTATAAAAAAATAAGATAAATATAACGAAATATTAAGTAGAATAAATAGTTGAAATCCCTAAGAAAAGACAAAAAAATATACTATTTTGTAATCTAAATGTACTATTTTGTAACTTAAAAAATACTAAAATGTAAAAAATAGTAATAAAAAGTATATATATTATATTTGCGTAAGTATAAAAGCTATATATAGTACTAATTGTAATAGATAGAGCTATTGAATAAAAATACAGATATAGTAAAATTAAGCTAAATTAAACATTTTTATAAAATATATAATTTATATATATTATAAATAAAAAACACTAAGGAGTGAAAGTAAATGAAGATTAGCACAAAGCTAAAAAGAAAACTAAATAGGAGAATAGCAAGTATAGTAGTTTTTACTACAGTAACATTAGTTACGACAGCTGGATACAAATATATTAGTACTATACAAGGCAAAGAAAAATTATCAGATGCTCAGCCAATAAGCACATATGCTAATTCATCATCTAGCATAAAAGTGGTAGGAGGAAATAACCACTTTATGATGCTAACTGCAGATGGAAAAGTATATGGATGGGGTTACAATGGATATGGTCAGCTAGCTCAAGGAAATACAACATCTTGTAAAATGCCAACATATATGGGATTAGATAATGTAGTAGATATAGCTGCGGGCACTCATTTTAACTTAGCTTTAAAAAGCGATGGAACAGTTTGGGCTGTTGGGTATAATGGAAATGGTGAATTAGGAATAAAAGATACTGCTCAACAAAATAACTGGGTTCAAGTAAAATCTTCAGATGGAAATGATTATTTAAGAGATATAAAGGAAATAGTAGCAAGTGTTAATACATCTTATGCTATTACAAATAATGGCGAACTATATGTATGGGGTTACAATGGATATGGTCAAATGGGAACAGGAGATACAGCTGGAAAAGTACTACCATATAAAACTTCACTTACTGGTGTAAAACAAGTATCAACTGGAGAAAACTATACATTAGTGCTTACAGAAGAGGATAAAGTTTATGTATCAGGACGTAATAGCGAAGGACAATTAGGTATAGGACGCACTGGAGATATAAATAAATGGGAGATAATGAAAGCTCAAGATAAAACAACAGATTTAAGCAATGTAAAACAAATATCAGCAGGAAAATTTACAACATTAGTGTTAACAAATGATGGAAAAGTTTATTCAACAGGATCTAACAATAATTATCAATTAGCAGATGAAACAACAACTACAAGAAATTATCTTGCTCCAATGACAAAAATAGATGGAAGTGATATGACAAATGCAAAATATGTTTATACACAAGCATATAATTCATTTGTTATTACAAACGATAACGAGTTATATTCAGTAGGATATAATAATTATGGACAATTAGGAATAGAAAATAATACAACACAAAAAAGATTAGTAAAAACAAAATATAATGCTGTAGATGTTGTTACTACAAGAAGTGAAAGCTATCAAACAACAGCATTTATAGATAGTATTGGAAGAATATATACAGTAGGATATAGTAGTGAAAATTACGAATTAGGTAATGGAAGTGCTATAAGTTCACCTGAATATAAACCATATAGTATAAGTGACTATAAGATATTAGTAGATAATCCTATAGTTAATCTTTGTGTGGGAAAATCACAATCTATAACAGCAAATGTATCAACAGGAATTAATAAATTAGATAATACTTTTTCTTCAAACTTTACATATAAATCATTAGACACAAGTGTTGCCACAACAAGTGGTAATACTATAGTTGCAGTGGGAAATGGTACAACATATATAAGAATATCAGATGATACAAACAAAATATATGGAAGTGTAAAAGTAAATGTAATTGAAGAAGGAGATATAGCATATCCAAAAGTAGTAGGAGGAAGGAATCATTTTGTAGCATTAAAATCAGATGGAACAGTATGGACATGGGGATTAAATGACAATGGACAATTAGGATTAGGAGATAATGAAAATAGAAATAAACCTATAAAAACAAATATTAAAGATGTAATAGATATAGCAGCAGGAGATAATTTTACAGCAGTTTTAAAATCAAATGGAACAATATTTATGACAGGAATAAATGATAATGGACAATTAGGACAAGGAAATACTGAAAGAAAAAATAAATTTATACAAGTTCCAAATATAAATAATGTTGTAGCAATAACAGCGGAAGATAGTACCATGTTTGCATTAAAATCAGATGGAAAAGTATATGGATGGGGTTACAATGGATATGGACAATTAGGACAAGGAAATACAGAAAGTATAAGAAGTGTACCACAAAATCCAATGTATAAAATTTCTAATGTTATGCAATTTTCTGCAAATTATCAAAGTATAGTTATGGTAGCAGCGGATGGAACAGTATGGGGAGTAGGACATAATGGAAATGGACAATTTGGAATAAATAAAACAAGTACTGAGAGTATTCCTGTACAAATGAAAAATGCAGAAGGAACAGATATAATAAAAGGAATTAAAGAGGTAAGTTGTGGAAGAAATTATACTTCTTTAATCACAGATGAAGGATTAGCATATAGTACAGGATATAATGGTTATGGACAATTAGCAACTGGTGATGAAACACAAAGAACTTTGCCAGTTCAAATGTTAGAAGAAACAAGTAATAGTGTATTAAATAATGTAAAACATATATGTGCATCAGGAAATGCTACAATTGCTATAAAAAATGATAATACATTGTATAGTACAGGTTATGCAAATCAAGGACAAATTTTTACAGAAAATAAAATAAATGCAAATAAATTTAAAAAAGTACAACAAGATAAAAAGATAGTTTTGATGGCACTTACTAAGAATGAAGGTAATCAAACAGGATTAATTGTAGATCAAAAAGGTAAGATATATATAGTAGGAAAAAATGACAATGGACAAATAGGAAATGGAACAACAGAAGATACAATACTACCATATTGTATAAATGATTTTAAATTAAAACTAAATGAAAATGTTATAAATTTTAAAAATGCAGGAGAAACAAGTCAGTTAACATATGATGCACAAATGGAATTTAACCTTTTAACAGATAAAATAACTGTTGAAACTTGTGAATTTAAATCACTAGATGAAAGTATAGCAACAGTAAATGGAAATGGATTAATAACAGCCAAAGGAATAGGAACAACATATGTAAGAGTACATGATATTAAAAATAATTTATATGCAGCAGTAAAAGTAAATGTAAATGGAAAAGAAGGACAAGTACAACCAAAAGTAGTAGGAGGACAAAACCATTTTGTAGCACTAAAATCAGATGGAACAGTATGGACGTGGGGATATAATGAAAATGGACAATTAGGAATAGGAAATAAAACTAATCAATTAGAACCACAAAGAGCAAAAATTGTTGTTAGAACAGAAACACACGAAGAAGAGATAAATGGAGAAATAAAACAAGTAGTAACAGAAATAACAGAAGATGTAACAGATGTAGAAGATATAGCAGCAGGAGCACAGTTTACATTAATATTAAAAAGAGATGGAACAGTATGGAGTGCAGGAGCAAATGGCAGTGGACAATTAGGAGATGGAACAAAAACAGCAACAACAACATTCCACCAAGTAAAACTAAATAATCAAGGAGAATATCTAGAAAATATAGTACAAATAACAGCAGGAAATGAAACATCATATGCATTAACAAAAGATGGAGAAGTATATTCATGGGGATATAATGGAAGTAATCAATTTGGGGCACAAGGAAATTATGACCCAAAATACCCAGTAAAAATGTTAAAAGTAAACAATATAATCCAAATATCAGGAGAAGAATATCATTTAGTAATGTTAGATGCAGATGGAAGTGTATGGACAACAGGATCTAATGAAAATAGCAGACGTGGAAAAATAACAGGAAATACAGCATTACCACAAAAACTATTAGCAGAAGATGGAGAAAATGTATTATATGGAGTAAAAGAAGTAGAAGCAGGAAAAAGATATACGGTAATACTAAAAGAAGATGGAACAGTATGGAGTGTAGGATACAATGGATATGGACAATTTGGAACAGGAAATACAGATGGTAAAGATATAATACAACAAGCAAAAATACTTATCAGACAAGAAACACACCAAGAAGAAGTAAATGGTAAACTAACAGATGTAGTAACAGATATTACAGAACCTATAAAAGATGGAAAACACATATATGTAGGAGGAAATACAATATATGTAACAAGAAATAGTGCAGAAGATGGAAAAACAGCAGGAATGTATACAATAGGAAAAAATCAGTACGGGCAATTATTTACAAAAGATACAAAAGATAGATATTATGCAACAAAAGTAGAAACAGACAAAAATATATTAACAGCAGCATTAACATCAGGTTATGAATATTATGGTAGTGCAGTAGAAGGAACAGGGCTAATAGTAGACCAAGACGGAAAAGTATATACAGTAGGAAAAAATGACAATGGACAAATAGGAAATGGAACAACAGAAGATACAATACTACCATATTGTATAAATGATCTTAAGTTAAAATTAAATGCAAATGTTATAAATTTCCAAAATGCAGGAGAAACAAGTCAATTAACATACGATACAGAAATGGGATTTAATCTTTTAACAGATAAAATAAATGCTGGAGTTTGTGAATTTAAATCATTAGATGAAAGTGTAGCAATAGTAGATGGAAATGGAGTAATAACAGCACAAGGAATAGGGACAACATATGTAAAATTACATGATACTACAAATAACTTATATACAGCAGTAAAAGTAAATGTAAATGGAAAAGTAGGACAAGTGCAACCCAAAGTAGTAGCAGGAAACAATCATTTTGTAGCATTAAAATCAGATGGAACAGTATGGACATGGGGTTATAATAATTATGGACAATTAGGGCTTGGAGACAATGAAAAAAGAGATAAACCTACTAAAACTAGTATGAAAAATGTAATAGATATAGCAGCAGGAGCACATTTTACATTAATATTAAAAAAAGATGGAACAGTATGGGCAGTAGGACATAATGCAAGTGGACAATTAGGAGATGGAACAGGAACATCAACAACAACATTCCACAAAGTAAAATTAAATGATCAAGGAGAATATCTAGAAAATATAGTACAAATAACAGCAGAAGAAGCTACCTCACATGCATTAACAGCAAATGGAGAAGTATATTCATGGGGACATAACTGGTATCATGAATATGGAGCACAATATAGTCAATATGGTTCATACTATCCAATAAAAATGAAAAAAGTAAATAATATAATACAAATATCAGGAGGACAATATCATTTAGTAATGCTAGATGCAGATGGAAGTGTATGGACAACAGGATTAGGAGATAATGGTAGACGCGGAAAAATAACAGGTAAAACAGATTTACCACAAAAATTATTAGCAGAAGATGGAGAAAGTGTATTATATGGAGTAAAAGAAGTAGCAGCAGGAGACGCACATACAGCAGTCTTAAAAGAAGATGGAACAGTATGGACAGTAGGATATAATGGAAATGGACAATTTGGAACAGGAAATACAGATGGAAAAGATATAATACAACAAGCAAAAATACTTATTAAACAAGAAGAAGTAGATGGTAAATTAACAGATATTACAGAACCTGTAACAGATGGAAAACATATACAAGCAAAAGGACATACAACATGTATAACAAGAAATAATACAGAAGATGAAAAAATAGTAGGAATGTATGTAATGGGAAAAAATAATTGGGGACAATTATTTACAAAAGATAAGGCAAATAGAGTATATGCAACAGAAGTAGAGACAGATAAAAATATACTAACAATAGTATTAACAAGAAATAATGAGAATCAAACAGGACTAATAGTAGATGGTGATGGAAAAGTATATACTTGTGGATATAATGGATATGGAGAAATAGGAAATGGAACAACAGAAAATTTAACAATACCATGGTGTATAAGTGATCTTAAGTTAAAATTAAATGCAAATGTTATAAATTTCCAAAATGCAGGAGAAACAAGTAAGTTAGAATATAACTTAGAAATGGGATTTAATCTTTTATATGATAAATTAGATGTAAAAACATATGAATTTAAATCATTAGACGAAAGCATAGCAACAGTAGATGAAAGTGGATTAGTAACAGCAAAAGGAATAGGAACAACATATGTAAAATTACATGATACTACAAATGATTTATATGTAGCAGTAAAAGTAAATGTAAATGGAGAAGTAGGAGAAGTAGGGCCAAAAGTAGTAGCAGGGCAGCACCACTTTGTAGCATTAAAATCAGATGGAACAGTATGGACATGGGGTTATAATAATTATGGACAATTAGGAATAGGAAATAAAACTAATCAATTAGAACCACAAAGAGCAAAAATGGTTGTCGGAACGGAAACGCATGAAGAAGAAGTAGATGGTAAAATACAACAAGTAGTAACAGAAATAACAGAAGATGTAACAGATGTAATAGATATAGCAGCAGGAGCACATTTTACATTAATATTAAAAAAAGATGGAACAGTATGGGCAGTAGGACATAATGCAAGTGGACAATTAGGAGATGGAACAGGAACATCAACAACAACATTCCACAAAGTAAAATTAAATGATCAAGGAGAATATCTAGAAAATATAGTACAAATAACAGCAGAAGAAGCTACCTCACATGCATTAACAGCAAATGGAGAAGTATATTCATGGGGACATAACTGGTATCATGAATATGGAGCACAATATAGTCAATATGGTTCATACTATCCAATAAAAATGAAAAAAGTAAATAATATAATACAAATATCAGGAGGACAATATCATTTAGTAATGCTAGATGCAGATGGAAGTGTATGGACAACAGGATTAGGAGATAATGGTAGACGCGGAAAAATAACAGGTAAAACAGATTTACCACAAAAATTATTAGCAGAAGATGGAGAAAGTGTATTATATGGAGTAAAAGAAGTAGCAGCAGGAGACGCACATACAGCAGTCTTAAAAGAAGATGGAACAGTATGGACAGTAGGATATAATGGAAATGGACAATTTGGAACAGGAAATACAGATGGAAAAGATATAATACAACAAGCAAAAATACTTATTAAACAAGAAGAAGTAGATGGTAAATTAACAGATATTACAGAACCTGTAACAGATGGAAAACATATACAAGCAAAAGGACATACAACATGTATAACAAGAAATAATACAGAAGATGAAAAAATAGTAGGAATGTATGTAATGGGAAAAAATAATTGGGGACAATTATTTACAAAAGATAAGGCAAATAGATTATATGCAACAGAAGTAGAAACAGATAAAAATATATTAACAGCAATATTAACAAGAGATTCTGAAGCGCAAACAGGGCTAATAGTAGACCAAGACGGAAAAGTATATACTTGTGGATATAATGGATATGGAGAAATAGGAAATGGTACAACAGAAAATAGTGTTAATCCATGTTGTATTAGTAAAATAAAAATTAAAACAAATCCAACTATTATAAATTATAAAAATATTGGTGATAATGATAGTAAAATTACTTGTAATCTTACTATGGAATTTAACTTGTTAAAAGATTCTATAGAAGGAAAAACCTACGAATTTTCATCAATAGATGAAGATATTGCTATTGTATCAAATGATGGAGTTGTTACAGCTACAGGTATTGGAAGTACTTATATTAAAATTCATAATATAGAAGAAGATGTCTGGTCAGCTGTAAAGGTAAATGTTAATGGACCTCAAGGTATATCTCAACCTAAAATAGTAGGAGGAAATAACCATTTTGTAGCACTAAAATCAGATGGAACAGTATGGACATGGGGATTAAATAATAATGGACAATTAGGAATAGGAAATAAAGTAAATCAGTTAGAACCACAAAGAGCAAAAATGGTTGTAAAAGCAGAAACACACGAAGAAGAAGTAGATGGAGAAATAAAGCAAGTAGTAACAGAAATAACAGAAGATATAACAGACGTAGAAGATATAGCGGCAGGAGATAACTTTACATTAATATTAAAAAAAGATGGAACAGTATGGGCTGCAGGATTAAATGAACATGGACAATTAGGAGATGGAACAACAAAGTCAACAACAACATTCCACCAAGTAAAATTAAATGATAAAGGAGAATATTTACAAAATATAGCACAAATCACAGCAGAGGGAAATACATCACATGCACTAACAAAAAATAGAGAAGTATATTCATGGGGATATAATGGGGATAATCAATTTGGAGCACAAGGAGATTATAACGCAAAATATCCAACAAAAATGTCAAAAGTAAGCAATATAATACAAATATCAGGAGGACAATATCATCTAGTAATGTTAGATGCAGATGGAAGTGTATGGACAACAGGATCTAATGGAAATAGCAGACGTGGAAAAATAAAAGGAAATGCAGTATTACCACAAAAACTATTAGCAGAAGATGGAGAAAGTGTATTATATGGAGTAAAAGAAGTAGCTGCAGGAGATGCACATACAGTAGTATTAAAAGAAGATGGAAGTGTATGGACAATAGGATATAATGGATATGGACAATTAGGAATAGGAAATACAGAAGGTAAGGATGTAATACAACAAGCAAAAATCGTTATAAAACAAGACGAAAATTCAACAAAAGAAACAGAAAATATAGAATTTATAAAAGATGCAAAACATATACAAGCAGCAGGTCATGCAACAATTATAACAAGAAATAAAACAACAGGTATATATATAATGGGTTATAATAATACAGGTTCATTATTTACTAAAGACAATACTATAAGATTATATGCAACAGAGACAGAAACTAATAGAGATATATTAAATGTAGCATTAACAAGGGCATGGAATACTCAAACAGGAGCAATTGTAGATACAGATGGAAGAGTATATACTTGTGGATATAATGTAAATGGAGAAATAGGAAATGGTACTACAGAATCTTTATTAAATCCAGTTTGTATAAGCAAAGTAAAACTAAATGTTACACCAAGAGTAATTAATTATAAAGTTGAAGGTGAAACTGGTAAAAAAATTACTTATAATAATACTTCAGGATTTAACTTACTATATAATAATGAAGAACAAGTAGAATGTAAGTTTAAATCTATGGATGAAGATATTGCAACTGTGTCAGATGATGGAATTGTTACTGCTACAGGTATTGGTATAACGAATATAAAAGTATTTAATGAAGAAAAAGATCTTTATTCATCAGTAAGAGTTAAAGTAAATGGTGACCAAGGTTTAACTCATCCTAAATTAGTTGGAGGTGCAAATCATTTTGTTGCTCTAAAAGCTAATGGGGAAGTATGGACATGGGGTTATAATAGATATGGAAATTTAGGTTTACAAAATAATGAAAATATATTAGTACCTACAAAAACAAATATTTATGATTCTTCTAACAAAGAAGACGAAAATTACGCTATAGATGTAGCTTCTGGTTCTCAACATACTTTAGTATTAAAACAAGATGGTACAGTTTGGGCATCAGGTCAAAATAATTATGGACAATTAGGAAATGGTTCAACTACAGACTCATCTTCTTTTGTACAAGTAAAAGGTGAAAATGGTGAAGGATACTTAGGAGATATTATAGAAATAACTTCTAATAACTATACTTCATATGCTCTTAATTCTAAAGGAGAAGTATTTGGATGGGGATATAACGGATATGGACAATTAGGAATAAATAATACATCAGGTGAAAATATATACCCAGTAAAAATGCAAAAAATATCTAATATAGTTCAAATATCTGCAGGAGAAAATTATTTAACAATGTTAGATGCTAATAGTAGTGTTTGGAGTGTAGGATACAATGGTAATGGACAATTTGGTTTAGGAAATACAATTTCATACTCATTACCTCAACATATGAAAAATGAAGATGGTACAGATATTCTTTATAATGTAACAAAAGTTTCAGCAGGTACAATTCATACTATTATGTTAAAAGAAGACAAAACAGCATTATCAGTTGGAGCTAATAATGAAGGACAATTAAGTATTGGAAATAAAGAAAGGTCATTATTACCTAAACAAATGCTAGATACACACCAAAACATAGTTAGAAATATTAAAGATATTTCTGCTAATGGTTATACTAGTATTTTAAGTAGCAAGAAACGTATAGTAGAAGAAAATGGGGAAAATGTAGATAAATACGGAATATATGTAGCAGGGTATAATAATTATGCTCAATTATATACTAAAGATAAGACTTCTAGATTGTATTCAACATTAATTCAAGAAGATAAAAATATAATTACAATGTCTTCTACTACAAATGTTAGTAGCCAAACTTCAGCTATTGCAGATGATTTAGGACTTGTATATACAGTAGGATATAGTATAAATGGAGAAATGGGAGATGAATCTCAAGTATCTTCTATAGAGCCTACAAATATATCTAACGCAGAATTAATGATAAATACACATAAAATAACTTTAAACTTAGAATCAAATATTTCTGAAAAGATAGAAGGTAGAACAAACTTAGGATTTAATCTACTATTAGATGAAGTTATCAGTGAAGAATTACATTTTAGAAGTTTAGACGAAAATATTGCAGTTGTAGATCAAAATGGAATAGTAACTGCAAAACAATATGGTACAACTAAAATTGAAATTACAACTAATAAATTACCAAATAAAACTCTTGTAATAGTAGATGTTTTAAGAAATGGTGATATTGCAATGCCTAAAACTATTAGTGGAAGAGACCATACAGTTGCATTAAAATCAGATGGAACAGTATGGACATGGGGAAAAAATACTAATGGTCAATTAGGCACAGGAGATAATATTAATAAATATAAGCCTACTAAAATAAATATTAATGATGCAGTAGATATTGCTGCAGGAGAAAATTATACTCTTGTTTTAACAAAAGAAGGTAAAGTATATTCTTTTGGAATAAACAGAAATAATCAATTAGCTAGAAAAGGAGAACAAAATAAACCACTTGAAATTGAAGAATTAAATAATATTATACAAATATCTGCAGGTGTAGATCATGGTATGGCATTAGATAAAGACGGAAAAGTATGGACATGGGGATATAATGGTTATGGACAACTAGGTAATAATACATTCTCAGATAAAGCTTCTCCAATAAAAATTAAAATTAAAAATGTAACACAAATAGATGCTAAAAATTTAACATCAGCAGCAATTAATTCAAATGGTGAACTTTATGTATGGGGAAATAATAATAATGGACAATTAGGTACAGGAGATAGAACAAATCTTCCAAATCCTACAAAAGTAACTAATTTAGAAAATATTGTAGATGTTGCATTAGAGGATAATACAATTATTGCATTAGAAGATAATGGAGATGTTTGGTCAAGTGGATATAATGGATATGGTAACTTAGGAAATAATTCTACAAATACAAGATATTCATTTGATAGAGTAATTGAAAAGATAGAAAATGCACAAACAGGTGATGATAAAAATATTGATGGAACACCAGTTTATTTGACGAGCATAAAAAACATAGAGGCAGGTAATAACTTTGTTGTTGCTACAAAGAAAGATGGAACAGCATATGCATGGGGGTATAATGCTTATAATCAAATGTGCAATGTAAACAAAGAAAATGTTTTATTACCTATAAAATTAAAATATGCTCCAGATGAAGAAGAAATAACTAACATTTTTGATGTAGCTACTTCTGAGAATAATATTACTGTAGTTAGAGATGACGGAAAGGTTTGGAATATAGGAAAAAACAATTTCGGACAAATTGGTGATGGTACTATAATAAATAAAGATAAATTTGTTTGTATAACTAAAGAAAAGATTAAATTTGAAGAATCACCAATTAGAATAAAAGGTATTGGTAAAAACAAAAAAATTACAGCAAAATTAGATGCAGGATTTAACTTATTATATCAATCTGTTGAAAACACTGATATTAACTTTGAAAGCAGAAATACTGATATTGTAACTATTAACAATTCTAATAAAACTTTATCTTCAATTAAAAAAGGTAAAACTCAAGTAACTGCAATCGATTCTATATCAGGAGAAAAAGGTATTGTAGATGTATATGTATTAAGTGAAGAAGACATTACATTCCCTCAAATAGAAAGTTATGGTTATTCTACAGTTACTTTAAAATCTAATGGTCAAGTTTGGAGTTATGGTGATAATAAAAATGGACAATTAGGTACTGGAGATAAAAATAATAAAATAGTACCAACATATACAGGAATAGATAATATATTACAAATTGCATTAGGAGAAAATCATTGTATTGCAGTAGATGTTAATGGTCATGTATATACATGGGGAAAAAATAATTATGGACAATTAGGTAATGGTGAAACAGGAGATATAGAATATAGTAAGCTTCAAGTAAAATCTCCTTATGGAGATGGTGTATTAGAAAACATTGTATCTGTTGCTGCAGGAAGTAACTATTCTATGGCATTAGATAAAGATGGAAATGTATACACATGGGGTTATAATGGACAAGGTAATTTAGGACAAATAGGTACAAGTACAAGATTATTACCTACTAAAGTAGATAGTTTAGAAAAAATTATTAAAATAGAAGCTTCTGCTCTATCTAGTTTTGCAATTGATAGTGATAATAAACTATGGGTTGCAGGTTATAATGGATATGGTCAACTTGGAGATGGCACAACTAATATGAAAGATACTTTTGTTTTAAATAAAAATATTGAAGATGTTGCAGATGTAAAAACAAGTCCTTCATATTCAACTGTTGTATTAACATTAGATGGATCTGTTTGGGGATTTGGTAATAACTCAAATTATGCTTTGGCTAATGTATCTGGAGCAATACCACAAAAAATAAATGGTGTTGATGACACTATTTTAGATAATATAACATCTATAGAAATGGGATATTATTCTGGATATGCTATAACTTCTGAAGAGAAATTATTAACTTGGGGACTAAATAATTATTCTCAATTAGCAAATGGAAATAATACAAATCAAGCAAATCCTACATATGCAAAAGATGAAAACGGAAATGATATTACTGATGTAATGATTGTTTCTGGTGGACAATATAATACTGAAATTTCAAAAAATAATGGAACTGTTTGGAGCATTGGATATAATGGATATGGTCAATTAGGTGATACAACAACAACATCAAGAAATAATTTAAGATGTATATCTACTAAATATATATCTATATCTGAAAGAGAAATTACTTTAAATATGTCAAATTCGGAATATCAAATTAATCCAAAAACATCTTATGGATTTAACTTACTATATGATGAAGCAGAAGATAGTGGATTTACTTATACAAGTAGTAATGAAGATATAGTTTATGTTGATGAAAATACAGGAAAATTACAAGCTAAATCTCTTGGTAAAGCTTATATAAATATAAAATCTAATGATAGTGATAGTCAAACTAGAATTATTGTAAATGTCATATCAGATTCAAAATTTACAAGAGAAAAAGTATCTACAGGAAATATGCATTCTTTAGCCTTAAAACAAGATGGTACTATTTGGTCTTGGGGAGATAATAGATATGGTCAAATAGGAAATGGTATTAATAATAATGCAAGTATAACTGAACCTATTCAAATTAAAAAAGGTAAATATAAAGAAAATATAAAACATGATGATAATAATATACAAACTATAGAAAAACAAAAAGAATTAAATAATATAAAAGATATTTCTGCAGGTTATAATTATAGTTTAGCTTTAGATAATGATGGTATGGTTTGGAGTATTGGATATAATGGATATGGTCAATTAGGTACAGGTGATACAAATAATGTCAATATACCAACAAGAATTGAAGGTTTAACTAATATTAAGAAAATATATGCTTTAGGAAGTACAAGTGTTGCTATAAACAATAATGGTGAAATATTCATTTGGGGATATGGATATTCTAACATACCAGAAAAGATAGAATTTTATAGTAAAGCTATAGAAGTATCTTCAGGATTAATATTATCAGAAGATGGTTTTGTATGGAGATTAAGTAAAAATCCAACTAAAATTGATGAATTAACAGATATAGTACAAATTGCTTCTGGTGATGGATATAATGCAGCTTTAAGTGCTACAGGTGAAGTATTTGCATGGGGTTATAATGGATATGGTCAATTAGGACAAAATAATACTACAAGTTCAAATACAATAATCAAAGTAAATATTGGAACTAAAACTATAGATGAAGAAAATGAAAGTGAAATTATCAAATTAGAACCAATTCAAAACATTGTTGAAATAGTAGCAGGTAATAATAATTTGATGATGTTAACTAAAGATAATGAAGTATATTCTTGTGGATATAATGAAAATGGACAATTAGGTATAGGTAGAAAAGTATCTTCAGTATTACTTCCAGAAAAAGCCATAAATGTCTCAAATATTAAAAATATAAGCACAAATTTATACCACTCTGTAATATCTGATACAGCAGGATTTGTATATACAACAGGTTATAATTGTTATGGTCAACTTGGAGATGAGACAATAAATGATAAAAATACATTTGCAGTTATAGGAAAAACACAAGTATGCACTAATCTAGATGTCATTAACTTAGAATTAAATTCTACAGAGCAAATTACTGCAACACTAAATAACAAATTTAATTTAATTGAAGATGTTTTAGATAGTGGTAATATTGAATATGAATCATTAGATAATAGTATAGCTTCAATAGATGCAAATGGATTTGTAAGAGGTAATAAAATTGGAAAAATAGAAATTATTGCTAGACATAAGACTACTAATAAAATAGCAGTAGTATATGTAAATGTAATACCTAATAATACTATGGCTGTTCCAGAAGTACAAATATCAAATAATCACGTAGCAAGCTTAAAAGCAGATGGAACAGTATGGACATGGGGAACAAACAATTATGGACAATTAGGTACTCAAGATAATATTTCTAAAGCAACTCCAGTTAAAGTAACAGAATTAGAAAATATTATAGATATAGCAACTGGTAATAATAATACGTTCTGTGTAAAAGAAGATGGTACAGTTTGGAGCTTTGGTTATAATGGTTATGGAAAATTAGGTGATGGTACTGGATCTAGTAGAAATAAACCAGTACAAGTTATAAAAAAAGATGGTACTGAACTTACAGATATTATAAAAGTAGTTTCTGGAGAAAATAGGACAGTTGCTCTTGATAGAAAAGGTAATGTATGGATTTGGGGACAACAGGGTGTAAGTAGTTCAGCAATTAGAATTATGCAGTTAACATCAATAGTTGATATATCACCAAATTATGCAGTAAATGCATATGGTAATGTTATAGAAATAGATTCACTAAATACATTATCTATGAATAATGTTATAAGAGTTTCAGAAGGAACAAATCATACATTATTCTTAACTAAAGATGGACAAGGATATTCTTTAGGTAATAACTCAAAAGGTCAATTAGGTATAGGAACAAATGAAAATGCCAACATTCCTATGTTTATTAAGAGTGCACTTGGAACTGAAAATTTAACAACTATAAAACAATTATCAGCAGGAAATGAATTCTCTATGGCACTATTAGAAAATGGTGATACTTACGTATGGGGATCAAATGAAAATTATAAATTAGCTACAGAGCAAACTACAATTCAAACATTACCAAAGAAAAACGAGAAAATTGAAAATCCAATATTTATAAATGCTGGTAATCAAAATGGTGCAATAATTAATAATGATGGTTTTGTTTATACATGGGGAATTGGAGAATATGGTACTATTGGAAATAAACTATATAATTCTTATAGCATACCAACATTAGTAGGAAGAGAAGATGTTTCTTTAAGTGAAAATAATATTGTTATACACGAAGATGAAGAATATCAAATAATAGTTACTAATAAAACATTTAATGTAATAAAAGATATAGAAGATACACATCAAATGTCATATTCATCATCAAGTAATTCAATAGCTTCTGTTGATAATAATGGAAAAGTAACAGGTAGAACACCAGGTAAGACAGCAATTGTGGTAAATAAAGTTGGCACAGAGTATTTAGGTATAGCTCAAGTTACAATTTTACCTAAAGAAGTTAAAGTTGAACCTATGGCATTAACATGTGAATCTCACACAGTTGTATTAAAAGCTAATGGAACTGTATGGTGTTATGGAGAAAATAAAGAAAGTAAAACTTCTGATAATCCTATCAAAGTTGAGTTTCCATCAGATGTTATTATTAAATCTATAGCTGTAGGTCAAAGTCATAATTTAGCATTAGATACTGATGGTAATGTTTGGAGTTGGGGAATTTCAAATAATTACTCAATACCACATAGCAGTTATAGTCCTGAAAAAATGGGATTAAGTAATATTAAAAAGATTTTTGCTAACAATAATCAAAGTATGGCATTAACAAATGATGGTTATGTATATGTATGGGGAGAAAATAGTAATGGAGAATTAGGTTCTAGAACTTATGAAACAGTAAAAGTACCAACTTTATTACCATATGTAAGTGATATAGTAGATATTTCAATTGGTAAAAATCATACTTTATTATTAACAGATAGTGGAAAAGTATTAGGAACAGGATTAAATACATATGGTCAAATTGCAAGAAAAGTAGGAAAAACAAATGTATTTGAAGAAATTCCTGTAAATGATATAATAACTAGAATTGCTGCAGGAGATAATCATAGTGTGCTATTAACAGCAAATAATGAAATATACACATTTGGATATAATTTAAATGGACAATTAGGACTTGGTAATATCGAAAATGTAAGTATTCCAAAGAAAGTTGAAAATATGTCAGGAATTATGGATATTTCTGCAGGTAAAAACCAAACTATTGTATTATCTACAAATAGATCATTATATAGTACAGGTGCAAATAGTCTTGGACAATTAGGAATTAGTAATACTGACGATAAAGTTGTATTTACAACAATATCTAAAGTTAGTGATTTTATGAGTATATCTTGTGGTAATACTTACAATGTTGCTATAAAATATGATGGTGATGTATATGGTTGGGGTGATTACTATCATGGATTACAAAGTATTAAGACTAAGACAAATAGTAGAATTCCAGTAAAAGTAGGAGTTGACTCATCATATGTAAATGAACCAGAAATGATAGTAAATGTTAATGGAAACAAAAAAGTTGATATAACACCAGCATATGCTTTCAATGTATTTAAAGAAAATGAATTATCAGAATTTAGATATGAAGCAATAAATGAAGAAATCGCACAAATAAATGAAGAAGGAATAGTAAAAGGTATAAGTACAGGAACAACATGGGTAAAAGCAATAGAAAAAGATACTAATAAAGAAAATGTTATAATTGTAAAAGTTATAGAAGAAGGTCAAAAGTATGCTCCAGAAGTAACTGGTGGAGATGCATTTGGAACAGTTATAAAAGCTGATGGAAGCTTATGGAGCTTTGGATATAATTCAGATGGGCAATTAGGTAATGATGAATTACTTCCAGTAAATATACCAAGTAAAACTAATATACTTTCAACTTATAAAAAGGTTGTAGCAGGTAAAAAATTCTCATTAGCATTAAGAGAAGATGGAACTGTATGGGCATGGGGAGATAATACTTATGGTGTTTTAGGACAAGGTAATAGAAGCACATCTAAGAAACCTATACAAATACAAGAATTAAATAATATTACTAATATAGCTGTAGGAGATTATCATGCAATTGCTATTGATAATATAGGTAATATTTATACTTGGGGATTAAATAATAAAGGTCAATTAGGAAATGGAACTACTAAAACTATAACAATACCTGAAAGAATAAATAATGTAGAAAATCCAATAGTTTCTATAGCAGCATCAGGAAATATCACAGCAGTAGCTGATTCAACAGGTAAAGTGTATATTTGTGGCGATAATAGTCAAGAGCAAATAGCAGAATTTACTTATACATATTTAGACCACATAGTTACAAATCCATATTATACAGAATTAATACCTATACAAAATGTTAATAATGCTATGAAAGTAGCTTGTATGGATGATAGTATAGTAATATTAAATAATGATGGAAGTATTGATAGAATTAATAAATTTGCTATTAATTCAAATGTAGAAAAAGATACATTAATTGCAAATGACATTGTAGATATAAGAGCTTCTCATTTAAGTATGATGGCTATTGATAAATATAGAAATATATACACTTATGGTAATAATCAAAATGGTCAAGCAGGTGTTGGATCTACAAGTGATAAAGTCCAATTAACAAAAATTGATACATATAAAGATAAAAGATATTTTACAATTGGTACTGCTTATAAAAATAATTATGCTATAGATATAGATGGAAATGTATTTGCATCTGGTGATAACAATTATGGACAATTAGGTAATAGTACATATGATAATAGTAATAAATTTACTTTAGTAGGAGATAGAAAATTTAAAATTATACCAAAAGCTAGAGTAATGAAACAACCAGAAGAAGAAACATTACAAATTGAAAGAAATGTATTTAATGTATTTAATAATAATATAAGCAAATTATCAGATTATGAGTGGTCATCAAGTAATACTGATGCAGTATCTGTAAATGATGGAGTATTATTTGCTCAAGATATGGGAACATCAACAATTACTGCAACAGATAAAATGACAGGAAGTACATCAACTGCTCTAAGAGTTGTTCAACCATTAGATGAACAAAGAATTGAATTTATTACTGTAGATAACAAAGATGCTGAGCTTATTAAAGAAAATAAATATTCATCAATTGTTGTTAGAAATGAAGAAGGAAAGGCAACTTTAAAAATAAAAACAAAAGATGCTACAGATAAAATAAGTATAGATGGAGGAAAAACATATACTGTAGCTGAATTAATTCAAGATATAACATTAGATGAAAATCCTACAATTGTAAGAATTAAAATAAAAACTGCTAATGATAAATTTGTAGATTGTGTATTAGATATTAATATAATTTCTGATGATGCAACATTAAAGAATTTAACTATAAATAATATAGAAGCAACATCAGTTGGTGCAAAAGAATATGAAATAGTTATAGATGATTCTATAATTAAACCAGAGATAACAGCTATAGCTCAAGATTATAATGCTACAATAAGCATAGATAGTAATATACCAGAACTTAAAGAATCTACTAAAACAACAGATATGGTTACTACAATTAAAAAGGTTGTACCAATAGTAGTAACTTCACAAAAAGGAACTAAAGTTGTTTATACTTTAACTATTTATAAACAAGATGCTTTAACAGAATTAGAAAACATTATAGTAAATGATATAGAAGCAACTAAATTAAATAATAAAATGTATAAAGCAATAATACCTAAAGATAGTCAGTCTGCTAGAATAACTGCAACAACATTATATAAAACAGCAGAAGTTCAAATAAATAAATTAGGAGCAAATGTAAATATTACTACTAAAACAATTGCTACTATAGCAGATCAAACGATAGTAAAAATATATGTAACTTCGTTAGAAAATGAAAAAGAATACACATTAATTATAGATAAAGAAGGAACTGAAAATAATTTAGGATTACTAGCAGTAACTGTAAATGATGTACCTATTACATCTATAGGAAACGTATATGATGCATATGTTTCAGAAAATACAACTTCAGCAATTGTAAAAGCAATTACTATAAACCCTTCTGATTTAGTATCAATAGGTGATAACACAGCACAAAGGTATACATCTATTGAAAATGTAAGTACTGAGGGGGATATTGTAACATATAAAATTGTTGTATCTGATTCAGAAAATACTGAAAATAAAAAAGAATATGAGTTAAATATTAAAAAACCTTCTTTAGATAATACTTTAAAATCTATAACAATAGGTAATGAAGAATTTTCAGAACAAGCAAAATTAATTAAAGGTACAAATATTTATGAGGTAAGCATCTCAGAAGAGTATGAATTAGCAGATATTATAGCAGTTAGCAACTACGAGTATGCAAGTATTAGTATTAATGAATGTGAATATGAAGTAAATATATCAACAAGAAATGTAACAATTACAGAAAATCCAATGGAAGTACCAATTTGGGTTAAATCTCAAAATGGAACTACTCAACAATATATATTAAGAATTAATCGTAGCAATAATAATAATAAACTACAAAAAGTAACTGTTGACGGGAACGAAGCTATATTAAGTGAAACTGAAAAAGATACATATATATATACTTTAGATAAATTTACAGATAGTGTTAATATAGGTGCTATAGCTAAAAATCAAAAATCAAGTGTTGGCATAAATAGTTTTGAAAAAGAAACATCGGCAACATATAGAGATATTAAATTTGAAGGAAAATCAATAGTTGTATTTATTAATGTAGAATCAGAAAATGGCGAAAATAAAGAATATAAATTAATTATTTATAGTGTGCCTGATAATGTAAAATTACTTTATGTAAAAGTAGATAATAAGAATGCAAGCGCAGAACCTACAAATAAATATGTTGCTAGAGTAAATAAAAATAGTAAAGAATTTGATTTGTATGTAATTCCTGAAGATCCTAAAGCTAAAATACAAATAGAATCAAATCAAGAAGTTGTAGGACCAGTAAGTGCAGTAATAAGTAAAAATGAAGAAGAAGTAAGTGTAACTATTAAAGTAACAGCACAAGATGGTACATCTGAAAATTATGTATTAATAGTTAAGAATCAATTTGATGATAACAAATTAGCTATGCTAAAAGTTGACGGAGAAGCTATTTATATGAATGAAGAAGATGGAAAATATCATGTAAATAAAAAATATTTAACAACAGCAGTAGAAGTAGATGCACTTGCAAATAATAGTGAAGCATTAGTAGCTATTAACGATAATGATGGAACATTGGAACAACAAAATTCTTTAGTAGAATTATTAGAAATTGATAATACAATAAAAATTAAAGTTACAGCAGAAGATGGATCGGAAGCTATTTATGAATTAATTGTACATAGAATATCTAACAATACAGATATAGAAGCTTATATAATAACTGATGATGATGAAGGCTCAATTTCAAAAGTTACATTTAATGCACAAAACAATGCAATAATTAAAATAAAAAATACAGATACAATTGATGTTAAAGCTGTACTGATGGATCAATTAGCAAAAGTATCTATTAATGGAAATATACCAGAAAATAGAGAAACAACAAAAACAATTATAACTAATAAAGAAACAACAAATGTAAATATAGAAGTAGAAGCTCAAGATGGAACACAAGAAAGTTACACATTAACGCTTATAAAGGGTTCAAGTGATAATACATTAGAACAATTAGAAATAAAAGACATTTCTAGTGACGATATATTAAAAACTTCTGATAATTCTTATATTATAAATGTTGTAGAAAATGTAAATTATATTGATGTAAGAGCTATTGCTAGAGATGTAAATGCAAAAGTAAGTATAGATTATAGCGAATATTCTAATAATAGAGTAGGAGAAAATACAATAGATATTTCTAGTAAAGAAAAATTCAATATAATAGTAAAATCAGAAAACGAACAAGAAAATACATATGAAGTAACTATAAATAGGGTAATGGATTTAGGATTAAAATCAATAACATCTGATAATGGCGAAGTAAAAGAAAATAATGGAAATTATTTAAGTTACTTAGATTCAAAACTAGAAGATACACAATTGTCAATAGTACCAAAAAATATGGATGCATTAGTAAGTATAAAAGTTGGTAATGGACAATATACTAAGCCAGAATCTAAAGAAGTTCATAAAATAAATATTAATGCTATTGATGATGAAATGATAGATGTATTAATAAAAGTACAAGATTCTGATTATCCAAATAGAGAAAAATTGTATACTATAACATTAAAAGCTAAGTCAAGTGAGACAGGAATAAAAATAGTACAAGTAGATAGTAAAATAGCTATGGAAACACAAGAAGGATATAAAGCTATTGTAACAGCAAAGGATGCTCCTATTGAAATATATATTAAATCAATAGATCCAAATGCTACTATAAATATAGAAAATATAGCACAAGATATAGGAGAAGTTAGAGAAGATATAATATTAACAGAAGAAAAGATAAATATTTTTAAAATTATTGTAATTGCTCAAGACGGAATAACTACAGATACAAAAATATTAGAAATAGAAAAACAATCTGATGATACTTTATGCAATATAATGGTTAATAACGAATTGCCAGATGAATATGATGAAAAAACAAATACATATACTAAATATGTTGAAAGAAATGAAGAAACAGCATTGATATCTATAAATACTAATAGTGACACAGCAAATATAGAAATAGCTGGAGAAAGTAAAAATTATAATATAGAAAAAGAAGTAAATTTAGTAAGTGAAGAAAATAGTATAGATGTTGTTATAACAGCAGAAAATGGCGATAATGCAATATATCATGTTAATATTATTAAAAAATCAACAGATAGTTCAATAGCAATAGTAAAAGTAAATGGCAAAGAAATTAGTGAAACATATATTAAAGAAGAAGGAAAAGAAGAATTAAAAGGAATATATGTAGCAAATGTATTTAATAATTCAGAAGATAATCAAGAAGTACAAGTAGAAGTAATAGCTAATAACAAAAATGCTAAAATACAAATAGGTGATGGAAATATATGGAATATAGGTAAGTCACAATCTAAAGTGATTTTCCAAGACGGAAATGTAAAAATATTATTAGATATTAGTGTAAAAGCACAACATGAAGAAGCACAAATGACTACTAAACAATTACAAATCAATCTATTGTCAGATGATACATCGATAAAACTAGTAAAAAACGGAGATGAAATTGTAAGTAATTATGATGAAACACAATATATGTATACTGAATATGTAGATGGTAATATAGAAGAAGTAGATTTTGCTATAGAAGCTAATAATAGTAAATCAACATTAATATATAAAGGAATAGAATCAATTGCATCAATAACAACAGGAAAGATAAATGTAAAAGGAAAAGATGAGATAATAGAAACAATAATAGTAAGATCTGAAAGTGGAAGAGAACAAAAATATAAGATTAGAATATTAAAGAAATCTAATAATGCAAATGCAAGCCATATATATATTGATGGAGAAGATATAATGGATAAGTGGGAAGAAGAAGATTCTATACCTACATACACATTACCTATTGAAAAGTTAAAAAATAGCTCACAAATAGAAGTAATAGCTGAAAATCAAAATGCAACTATACAAATTGCTGATTCTGCAATAGGAACAGGAACAATTTCCGAAAATATAAAATTAGCATTAACAGATAATTTAATAACAGTACCTATTGTAATAACATCACAAGATAAAACTATAACAAATACATATAATATTATATTTGTAAGATTTTCTGCAAATACGAATATAAGTAGTCTAACATTAAATGATGAATTAATAATACCAGATAAAGAAGGAAATTATGAAGTAACAATAAAAACTAATACTAAAAATGGAGTTTTGGATGTAGAGCTAGAAGATGAAAAGGCAACAGTAACATTAGGAGGAATTGAACAAAAATCTTCATTAAAAGAAACAATAATATTACCAGAAACAGGAGACATAGTAAAAACTATTATAGTAAATGCACAAAATGGAGTAAGCAGAAAATATAAATTAACAATACATAGACAACAAAATGATTTAACAATAAAACAATTATATGTAGATGGAACATTAGTAAATAAAATAAATGATACAACTTACGAAGCATATATAGATAAAGAAATATTAAGAACAGATATAAAAGCAATTGCAAATAATAAAGAAGAGTATATAACAATAGACAACAATACTATGACAAAAGGGGAAAATATATACGAAAAATGTGATGTAAGTACAAGAATAGTAAAAATAAAAGTAATAGCAATGTTCAATGGAAAATACGATGATATAGATGCAGAAAAAGAATATACATTAAAATTAATAGAAGTAGACAGACCAAAGATAGCAGGAAAAATAATTACACAAGCACAAGATAAAGAAAATCAAGATGCAACAATAGTAGTATATTCAAGCTCAGATACAAGGAAAGAAGATGATGAAAAGGACCCAAGAAAAGTAGAAAAACAAATCAAAGTAAATCCAAATGGAACATATGAATTACATTTAGAACAAGGTACATATGATATAGTTGTAAGGAAGAAGTCATACTTAGAACATAGAATAACAGATATTGAATTAGAGCAAGACATAGAATTAGAAGACATACAAATATATGCAGGTGACATTGTAAAGACAGGAGAAATCGAAATAGACGACTTAGTAGCTTTAAATGATAACTTTGGAGAAAAAATAACAGAAGAAAATAAAGACATCAAGATAGTCTATGACTTAAACGAAGATGGACAAATAGATACATTAGATAGAAATATACTAAAGGAAAACTATGGAAAAAAATCAATAATAAATAAATGGGAGAATCAATTAAAAAATATAACAATGATGTCAATAAATAGAGCAAATAGTAGAAAGACAGAAAGAAAAAGGAAAGAAGAGGAAGAGACAGAAGATGGAGAAATTGAAAGCGGAATAAGAATAACATCAACAAAAAATATATTAATAATTCCAATAAAATGCGACTATAGGATAACATCAAAATACGGAATTAGGGTTCATCCAGTAACAAAAGTAACTAAAAAGCATACAGGAATAGATATAAGTGGAATACATCATACGCAAGTATATGCGGTAGCAGATGGAGAAGTAACATTTAGTGGAGTACAAAAGGGATTTGGAAATTGTGTGGAAATAAAACATGAGATACAAGGAGAGACAATATATAGTTTCTATGCACACTTATCAAGAATAGATGTAAAAAAAGGAGAAAAAGTAAAACAAGAAGAAGTAATAGGATTAGAAGGGGGAGATCCAAGCACAGATGAAAATGTAGGAAGTAGTACAGGTCATCATTTACACTTTGAGATAAGAAAAGCAAGTGGATATGGAAATGATGTAGATCCAGCAAAATACATAGAGTTTTAGTATATGCAATGAAAGCTAACTTAAAGTCAAAACAACAAACCTATAAGATATAAAAATATCTTATAGGTTTTTATGTGTAAAAAATTATTAAATAACTATTGACATGCTTAACATAATATGTTATAATAAAATTACTTTTTGTTTTACAAATAAAATTATTTACATAGGACAAAATAAAATGTAAATATAAAAAATAAAAAGTAAGGATGTGAAAATATGAGAATATCTGAAATAAAAATCGGCATGATATTTATTTTAGTAATTTTTATTTTAATAGAAGGGATTTCAGTAATAGCATATAAAACTGCAGTATTAGGTCAAGCAGAAGAAAGTGATAAAATAGTAATAAAAACAGTAATGGATTTAGAAGAAGTAAAGCTAAGTAAAGAAGAAGAAGAAACTTTAAATTTAATAAATGACTATAGAGCAAAAAATGGTTTAACAAAGTTAAAACCATTTTCTCAATTACAAGAGGTAGCAAAACTAAAAGCAGAGGACTTGGTAAATAATAATTATTTTGCACATACTTCTCCAAATTTAGGAACGCCATTTGAAATGTTACAAAATAATGATATAGATTATACAATAGCTGGAGAAAATTTAGCTGGAAATACAACGCCACAAAGAGCAGTAACAGCTTGGATAAATTCAGCACCACATAGGCAAAATATATTAGAAGAAAAATTTGAGTATACAGGAATATATGTAATAGAAAGTCCAATTTATGGAAAAGTATTTGTACAATTATTTATAGGTATAAATTAATTAAATATAATAAATAATTTAAAGTAGAAATTTCTGCTTTTTTTTGTTGTATAGGAAAATTTTTAATTTCCTATATAGCCAAAAATACATCTCACAGAAAATTTATAATATAGATGCAACTATTGTTATTAAAAATGTGATTAATAAATTTGTTTTTTGTATTGAAATCATACTATTACTTAAAGTGCATATAAATTTAATTAAGGTGATTATATTATGATACAATTAAAAATTTCAAATAAGAAAAAATTAAGGAACACTTTATTTATAGCACTTTTAATTTTATTTCTTTTAATTATTAGAATTGGATATATTCAAATAATACAAGGAAAACAATTAGAAGAATTAGCATATCAGCAACAATCATTAGATAGAAAGATTAATCCTAAAAGAGGCACTATATATGATAGTACAGGAAAATATATATTAGCAACTAGCAGTACAGTTGAAACAGTAACAGTAAATCCTACCAATATATCAAATGAAAATAAGGAAAAAGTTGCAAAAGCGTTAAGTAATATATTTGATTTAGACTATGATAAAGTTATAAAAAAAGTAAAGAAAAGGAGTTCAATAGAGACAATAGTAAAAAAAGTTGAAAAAGATAAAACAGATGAATTAAGAAAATGGATCAAAGATAATGATATTAAAATTGGAATAAATATAGATGAAGACACTAAAAGATATTATCCATATAGTAATTTAGCATCACAAGTTATTGGATTTTGTGGTAGTGATAATCAAGGGTTAGACGGAGTTGAAGCAAAATATGATGATATATTAAAAGGAAAAGTAGGTGCAATAAAGAGACTTACAGATGCTAAAGGAGGAGAGATAGGTCACGAAGGAGAAAACTATGAGTCAGCAATAGATGGAGATAATTTAATATTGTCAGTTGACATGACAATACAATCAATTGTAGAAAAATATTTAAAAGAAGCTTGTATAGACAATAAGTGTACAGATGGTGGAAATGTAATTGCAATAAATCCTAAAACTGGGGATATTTTAGCAATGGCAACATATCCTAGTTATAATTTAAATGAACCATATGAACCATATACAGAAGAGTTAAAAGGAATATGGGATAGTTTAGAACAAAAAGAAAAAACAAAAAATTTACAAGCAGTATGGAGAAATAAAGCAATAGCAGATACTTATGAGCCAGGTTCAACATTTAAAACAATAACAGCTTCAGCAGCTTTAGAAGAGGGTATAACAGATACAGATAAAAGTGGAGAATTTTGTTGTACAGGAGGTATTGAGGTAGCTGGTACTAGAATTAAATGTTGGAGATACTATAGACCACATGGATCAGAAAGTTTAAGAGAAGCTTTAATGAATTCATGTAACCCTGTATTTATAGGATTAGGTCAGAGATTAGGAGTAAATAAATATTATAGTTATTTAAGAAAATTTGGACTTTTAGAAAAAACTGGTGTAAATCTTCCAGGTGAAGCTAATAGTATTTTCTTAAAAGAAGAAAAAATGGGTCCAGTAGAGCTTGCAACTGTTAGCTTTGGTCAGAGATTTGAAATAACACCTATCCAACTTGCGACTGCAGTATCTGCAATTGCAAATGGAGGAAATTTAATAACTCCAAGAATTGTAAAAGCTACAATAAATAGTCAAACAGGAGAAATAGCAGAGTTACCTGTTCAAAAGAAAAGTGAAGTGATTTCTAAAGAAACTTCAGAAAAAGTATTAAGTATGATGGAATCAGTAGTAAGTGAAGGAACAGGTAAAAATGCAAAAGTTGCAGGGTACAGAATTGGAGGAAAAACTGGTACATCAGAAGATGGAGTTAATACAAATAAATATGTAACATCATTTTTAGGTGTGGCACCAATTGATGATCCAGAAGTTGTATTACTAATTACATTATACAATCCAACAGGAGAGGGGGGACACCAAGGAGGTGAGTGATGCATTTTGTCACTACATTTTAAATAATATTGAAGAAACTTACGGATTAGGCAAAAATCAAGTAATCAGACAAATAATAAGTAATAATAGAGTAATAATAAAGTAATTAAATTGACTTCCATTTTTAACTATTTTGTAACAATAAAGTGGTATCATATTATATAATTGTAATTTTAAACATAAATAAGATAATTTAAACACTATAAAGACTTTACATAATCTGAAAAATATGGTATAATTAAGAAGTAACGTTAAGAGATTATAAGTAAATTTAATTTAGAATATATTGTATAAGGAAGGAGATTATTGTGGAAAAAAATATAATAAGTAAGTATAGCAAAGAAAAGTTTTTATTAAAAATAGTATTTTGTTTTATTTTATTATTAATCATATTTTTAGTACCAAAATATTCTAATAAGTCTTTTGCAACAGAGGGAGAAACAAGCCCAGAATTTGTATATTTATCAGATATACAATATTCTTCTGCAAAAGTCGGTTGGGGAAGAATATATTTAAATAGAACTGATGGCGGAGCAAACTTCTCTGTAAAAGTAGAGGGTGGCGATTATAGTTTTGAAAAAGGTATTTGGGCACATGCTAGTTCTGAAGTAATATACGATTTAACTAATTACCAAGATTATGATTATCTTACTACATATATGGGTGTAAATACTTCATCTGGTAATAAGGGTAATGGTGTTAAATTTTATATTTACACATCAACAGACGGAAAAGAATGGAGTTTAAAAACTGAAGAAAATCCACAAGCAATTAAATCATCAAATGATGCAATATTTGTCAAAATAGATATTAAGGATGCGAATTTTTTAAAACTAGTAGCTAATGACAATGGAGCAAATGGAAATGATCATGCTGTTTATGTAGATACAAAATTAATAAAAGAAACATATAAAGAACCAGGAGAAGAATTGGTTCCATCAATAGAAGAATTAGATGAAAAAATAAAAACACAATTTGCAAACGCAGATTTATTAACTAATAAAGAATATGAATATACTCTTTTAAAAAGACAATTTATAAAAAACGTAGGAAATTATGCTTTAAGAAAATTTTTAAGTGAAAGTGAATTAAATACACAAACATATACATGGTTAATTGGAAATAAAGATAATTTTGAAAATCTTAAATTATACATATTAGGTGGTACACCAAGCGGAGGATATTATAATTCATTAAAAGAACTTTCAAGATTAGTTAAGGAATATAAAAGTGATTTTGAGGATGAAACACAAATATCAGATGCTGGTAAAGAATTATTAGTTAAGAAAAATTTAAATTGGCCAACAACTAAAGGGAATCTTTATAAAAGAATGGTAATAACACTTTCATTAACACACTCTGCAAGAGTAGGTTTATGGATGCAAAATTCAGAATTTAATCAATCAGATTCTGTAAAACGTTATTCGCTTTATAAGCAAATGTATAATAATGGACAATTTAAAGCCACTGATGCAGTAGATATTACACCATGGTTTGAAACTTATAATATAGAAGAAATGAGATGGGTTTTAGGTACATTAATTGATGATGAAGAAGTTATATGGTTAAATGAATATACTCAAACAAGAATAGATGCACAACCAAAAAGTGTATGGGGATTACTAACTCCACACCCATATATGGCATATGTATGGCCTAATTATGCAAATCCAGTTTACTATGATGAAGATAACAAAGATTACTTTAATGATTTATTTGCAACAAAAAAGACAAATGCAGATGGTACAGTAACAACAAAAGGATTATTCGAATACGTACCATATAGAAATGATACAAGTAATGGATATGTATATAAATTATGGATGAATTTTAGAAATAAATTTGGTACAGGAGCTGTTTGTGGAGGTATATCAAAGAGTGGACATTGTATTCGTGGTGTAAATGCAATACCATCAGCAGTTATCGGACAACCAGGACATGCAGCACTTCTTTACTACAATCAAAATGCAGAAGGAAAAGGACTATGGGGAATTGACAATGATGTATCTGGATGGGCTTATTCAGAAAAAGGTGAAAGAATGCCTCTAGGTTGGGGAAATGATAGAACTTATGTAAAAGGATACAACGTGCCATACATTATATTAGCACAAGAAGCACTAAATGATTATGATAACTTTGTAAAAGCTGAAGAAATTTTAATGGAAATAGATTCACACAAAGATAACAAAGCAAAACAAGAAGAAATATATAGGAAGGCTATAGAAATTCAATCAATTAACCTAGATGCCTGGGCAGGACTTGCTAAGTTATATGTGGAAGACAATACTAAAACAGAAGAAGACTACTATAATTTAGAAAAAGAAATGATGGAAGCTTTAAAATGTTTCCCATTTCCAATGTATAATTTATCAAATTATATTAAAACAAAATTAACAAGTGATGAAGCTGTTTTTAAATTTACTATATTACAAACAAAAGTATTAACAGAAGCAAAAAATTATCCAAATGAGGGCTCAAAAGTTTTACAACCAGGTACAACTAGAGGATTAGCTGCATATTTATTAGGACAAATTGATACAAATTTAGCAACATTTTCATTTGATGGAGCAGATGCAGAAAAAATAGTATTGTCAAGTAGATTTGACGGAAATGGTATACGTTGGGATTATAGCTTAGATGGAAAGAAAACATGGAAAGAAGTAGCATCAACAGCAGAAGATCATAAACATAGTTTAACAAAAAAAGAAATATCATCTATCACATCAGAAAATGATATATATATACATATTGTAGGTACAAATTATAGTGAAGAAAATATATTTAAAATAGACATACAAGAGTCAGAAGGTTTACCTGCAACATTATTTGCAAGTGATTTAGAAAATAGAATAATTGGCGTAAACTTAAGTACGCAGTGGCGTTATTCAGAAGATGAATCATGGACTTCATATAGTGAAGGGTCTCCTGATTTAACAGGAAATAAAACAATACAATTAAGACAAGGAGCAACTGGAACAAGATTAGCAAGTGTTGCATCATCAACTTTTACTTTTACAGAAGATAATCAACCAGATTCAAGAAAATATATTCCAGTATCTCACTTAAGTATTCATCAAGTTTCAACAGAAGCTGTAAATAATGGTGGTTCTGCTACAAATGCAATAGATGCAAACTATAATACAAGATGGCATTCAGCATGGAATGGTTCAGATACAGAGCGTTATATTGTAATTAAATTAGATAAATCAGTTACTCTATCAGCAGTAGAATTTGTTCCAGCAGGTGGAGGAAATGGAAAGATTTATGATGGAACAATTTATGGTAGTATGGATGGAGAAAATTGGGAACAGTTAGCAAGCACAAAAAATATAACTTATAAAAACCAAGCAAATACAATTGCAGAAGCTATAGATAATACTAAAAGTTTTGAAATAGAAAATCCAAAAGAAGTTCAATATGTAAAAATAGTAGCAGATAGAACAAATGGTAATTGGTTTACAGCAAGAGCATTTAACTTATATCAAGACTTAACTAAAAATCCTCACCCAACAGCAGGTGTTGCATATAGTACTACAGAAAAAACAAATGGTGTTGTAGTAGCTAGACTTGTAAATCCAAGTAGAAAAATTAAAATTACAAATAACAATGGAAGCGATACTTATGTATTTAGTGAAAATGGAAACTTTACATTTGAATTTGAAGATGAAAATGGAGCTAAAGGTTCAGCAGAAGCTAAAGTAACTTGGATTGATAAAGATAGCCCAACAGCAGATGTAAAATATGAATTAGATGAAGATAAAAAAATAAGAATTTTATTAGATAACATTAGTGAAGATGTATATATTTTAGACCAAAACAACAATAAAACAAATTATGTGGAAGTTGAAAATGGAAAAACAAAAAGTGTTTCATATTTAGATTCTTCTGGTGATATATATAAAATAGTAGAATTAGGAGAAAATGGAGAGACTACAAAAATTATATATAAAAATACAACTGGTAATGCCCAAAATGTAGCAACATATATAACTAGATTAAAATCAGATGGAACAATTGAAAGTGAAGAATATTTTGATAATGAAGGAAATAATGTAACTGAAACTTTAACTGATTCTGAAAAAGAAACATTAAGAAGATTACAACAAACAACAAGATCAAATCCATTAGAACATGCATTTGAAGTTAGTGGTGAATATGAATTTAGAATTTTAGATAAAGCAGGTAACATATCATACAAAAGTATACAAGTAGACTACATTAATAATAATACTAAAATTTTAGCAAGTGATATTACTTATAATATTACAAAGGAAACAAATAAAGATGTTATAGCTACTATTAAACCTTATATAATAGACATTGAAAGTGGAAATAAAGATGAAAATGTTAGAATTCTAAGTGAAGGTGGAAATACCCATACATTTACTAAAAATGGAGAATTTACATTTGAATATATGGATAAAGACGAAGATATAGATAATCCTAGCAAAGAAGAAAAAACACATAAAGCAAAGGTAAGTTGGATTGACAAAGATAGCCCAACAGCCCAAATTAAATATAGTATAGAAACAACTACAGATAAAGAAGTAATAGCAACTTTAGTAAATGAAAGTGAAGACATTACAATTATAAATAATGGTACTAGCAGACAATATACATTTAACGAAAATGGAGAATTTACATTTGAATTTGTAGATAAAGCTGGAAATAAAGGAACTGCAACAGCAAAAGTTGATTGGATAAAAAAAGAGCAAGAGACTCCAAATAAATACCAATTAGGAGATATAAATAATGATGGAAAAATAACAGCAACAGACCTTTTATTAGTAAAAAGACATTTAGTATCAAATCAAAAGCAAGAATGGATTTTAACAGGAGATAAATTTTATGCAGGAGATATAAATAAAGATGGAAAAATAACAGCAACAGATTTATTATTAATAAAAAGATTAACATTAAAACAAATAGAAACAAATTAAAATATATGTAAATAAAGGAGAAAAAAATGAAAATTAACTTAGAAAACAAAAAAATAATAAGTATAATCTTAGCAATAATATTGTTATTTACTACAAAAGTATATGCAGCAAACGATAGTTATGGTACTACTTTAAAGACAAGTACTTCTGAAGTAAAAAGAGAAGGTAATATTACAATTACAATTGGATTAAAAAATATTGCAATTGAAAGTGGAGAAAAAGGAATAGGTGCATATACAGCTAGTATAAAATTTGATTCTTCTGTTTTAGAATATGTATCAACAACAGGTACTGATAAATGGGAAGCGCCACTTTATCAAAATGGATCAATAGTAGGAAATACAAAAGATGGTGAAGTTGTAAAAACAACGCAAGATATTGGAACAATTACTTTTAAAGTAAAAAAAGATGCAAAATTAGGGGAAACTACTATTGAATTAGCTAATTTTTCTGGCTCAACAGCAGTAAATGATGTAACAACATCAAATAAATCTATAAAAGTAAAAATAGTAGATAATAATGATAATAGTAGTAGTGATGACAATAATAGTAACAACGATAATAACAACAATAACGACAATAACAACAATGATAATAATAACGACAATAATAGTGGTAGTGATAACAATAACGACAATGATAACAATAACAACAATAATGATAAAAATAATAGCAATAGCAATAATAGTAATAATGACAAAAACGATAATAACAACAATAATAATGATAAATCAAATCAAATTAATAATAGTAATAATACAGATATAGCTAATAAAGTATTGCCAAAAGCAGGTAAAAATAATATTTTAGTAATAACTTGTATAGGAATAGTTATAACATTTTCAGTAATTTGCTATATAAAAATGAAAAAATAATACAGAAATTTAATTTGTAAAGGACTAGAGATTAGTAAAAACTAATTTCTAGTTTTTTTGTGAAATTTTCTTAAAAATTATACTATTTTGATCTTTAAATGACATAAACATTATGAAAGAAATTTAAAAAATTTTTAAATTAAAGTTCACATTTTGAATTTTATTTGAAACATATATATTAGAGGGACAAATTAGTAATAAAAAATTTTTTATCTAATAAACTTGAAAGAGAGAATTTGAGGTGGTATTGATTTGAATATGAAAACTAAAATTATTAAGCACCTATCAAATAAAGGAAAAGTATATGAATTAAAAGTTGGAAATATAAATGTAGAAATGAGTTATTCTAAAAGTAATAAGAAAATTGATGAGTGTATGTTAAGCATTTTAAAACAAAAGAATAAAGCGGGCTGACTTTTTTATTGATATAGGCAGAAAGGATGGAAGAAATAATAATGTCTGGAAGAAAATCAAAATATTTTTTAGAAAGTTCAAATACAAATAAAGTAAAAATATGGTCAGTTGCAGGATATATAAGGCTCTCACAAGAAGATACTGATAATGGAGAAGAAAAAAGCGAGAGCAATAGTATAACAAGCCAAAAAACATTGCTAAACGAATTCATAAAAGAACATGATGATTTAGTAGTTTATGATACTTATATAGATGATGGATTTACAGGAACAGATTTTAATAGACCTGGATTTCAAAGATTATTAGAAGATATGAGAAAAGGAAATATTAATTGTGTTCTTGTTAAAGACCTATCAAGACTTGGAAGAAACTATATAGAAGTTGGAAATTACATAGAGCAAATATTTCCACTATTTAATATTAGGTTTATTTCTATAAATGATCAAGTGGATAGCTTTAAAAATCCTACAAGCACTAACACAATATTGGTACCATTTAAGAACTTAATTAATGATGAATATGCGAGAGATACATCAATTAAAATAAAGTCAGCATTAAATGGGAAAAAGAAAAAAGGAGAATTTGTAGGGGCATTTCCATCTTATGGATATATAAAAAACCCAGAGAATAATCATAAGTTAATTATAGATAAAGAGGCAGCCGAAATTGTAAAAAAAATTTTTGAATGGAAAGTAAATGAAGGTTTAGGAAATTTAAGTATTTGCCATAGATTAAATGATATGGGTATTTTAAATCCAACGGGTTATAAAAAGAAAAGGTTAAACCAAAATTATAATAATACAGGGATTATAGGAGAAGATTATTCATGGTGTCCATCAACAATTAGAAACATATTAAAAAATGATATTTATATAGGAAATATTACACAAGGGAAAAGAAGAGTAAAAAGTTATAAAGTGCATAAAGTTGAACAGGTGCCAGAAGATGAATGGATTACAGTAGAAAATATGCACGAGCCTATTATAGAAAGAAAGTTATTTGATAAAGCGCAAAGATTAAGAAAAGTAGATACTAGAGTGCAAGATAGCGGATCTTTAAATATGTGGGCTGGAATACTAAAATGTGCAGATTGCAAAAGAGCAATGCATAAAAAATATTGTAAAAATAAAAGTGGTACTATTTACGAATATTACATATGTGGCACATACAGAAAAAAATCAAATAAGCTATGCACAAAACACACTCTAAAGTTAAAAGAATTAGAAAAGGCAGTATTTGAGGTTATTAAATTACATATAGAATTACTGGTTGATACAAAAAAAATATTAGAACAAGTTAATAAATCTAATACTAATAAATTAGCAAATAATAATATAGAAAAAATAAAACAATCTAAAGAAAAAGAGATAGAAAAACTAAGTAATTTAAAAAGGTTCTTATATGAAGACTGGAAAAACAATTATATAACAAAAAAAGAGTATTTAGAATATAAACAAAAATATGAACAAGACATTGAAAAAATAAAAGAAATAATGGCTAATTTAGATAAACAAAAAGAAGAGAATGAACAAATTATAAATGATAATATTTTATGGATAGAAAACTTTAAAGCACATGAAAATATAACTGAACTAGATAGAGATGTTATAACAGAACTAATTGATTATATAGAAGTACATGAGAATAAAAAGATAACTATTCATTTTAAATTTATGAATGAATTACAAAATACAATAGAGTATATAGAAAATAATAAAAAGTTAGATTTGAAAGCAATATAATCTATACACTCTAAATATTATTTTTCAATTTTACCACAAGCAATTTTAGTTCCAGAATTTCCGCTTGGCTGAGTAGTAAAGTCATCAGGCAAGTCATGAATAATAACAACTCTTCCAATAATATCTTTAATTCTAAATTTATTAATTAAAACACTCATATAGCTATATCCATCATTTTCAATTAATGGAGGCAAATCACCGATATGAAAAGGATGTGGACAATTAGTAGGATTTAAATGCGATTTTGCATTTGCAAATTCGTCAGTTAAATTCCCAGAACAATCTGTTCCTTCATGGATATGAAAACCAAAAAATCTTCCCTTACAATGATCTTTAGATTGTGGTAGTCCATTTATTTTAGCAGTAAGTAAAACACCATCTTTAGTTTCTTTGAAAGTAACAATACCATCAATTTCAGGATATTTTTTTCCACCTTTTATATGGGCTTTAGCATCATATAATATATTTGAAAACATCATAAACACCTCTATTTTAATTTATATAATATTGTATGCAAACAAAGATCAGAGTGTTAAGCAAAGGTGTAGCGACAAAATACACCAAGGAGGTGGTGTTGCAGCACCAGTAGGACGGGCAGATATTTAGTGAGATACTTCCATATTTAGAAGTTAGTCAAGGAAATAAAGATGAAATAGAAGAGAAAGTTGAAATAGTAGTACCTGATGTTACTGGAATAAGTATAAAAGAAGCAGAAAAGATATTAAAAGACCAAGGATTTGAAGTAAAAATAAATAATGAGACAGAAGTGTTAGATAAAGAAAATGTAAAAGTTATAAGCCAAACACCACAATCAGGAATAACTATATATAACAAATCATGTATATATTTAGATTATTAAAAATTAAGAAAAACTCTATACAAAATACTTTTTTAGTTATATAATGTAACAAAAAATGAGGAGATTTTAATATGGATTTAAAGAAAATTTTATTAGGATTAGAAGGATTAAAAGTAAAAGGAAATTTAGATATTGATATTAAAGGAATAGAAAGTAATTCAAAAGAAATAAAACCTGGATATTTGTTTATTGCAATAAAAGGTTTTGTATCAGATGGGCATGATTATATAAATGATGCTATAGAAGCAGGGTGCAGTGCAGTAGTAATTGAACAAGGATGTGATTTAAGCAAAATAAAGGTATCTGATGATATAACATTAATTATGGCAACAGATACAAGAGAAGCATTAGCAATTTGTGCATCAAATTTTTATAAAAATCCATCAAGAAAATTGAGATTAATAGGTGTAACAGGGACAAAAGGAAAAACAACAACAACTTTTATGATAAAAGAAATTTTAGAAAAAGCAGGAAAAAAGGTTGGTTTAATTGGAACAATTGCTACATATATAAATGGAAAGAAATTAAAAGATAGTGATAGAACAACACCAGAGAGTTTAGAATTACAAAAAATTTTCAGCAAAATGGTAGAAGAAAAGGTAGAATATGTAGTAATGGAAGTATCTTCACAAAGTTTAAAGCTACATAGAGTTGATGGATGCGAATTTGATATAGTACTATTTACTAATTTTTCAGAAGATCATATCAGTGAAAAGGAACATCCTGATATGAAAGATTATTTTGAGTCAAAATTAAAATTATTTAATATGTGTAAAACTGGAATAGTAAATGCAGATGATTTATATGCATCAAAAATTCCAAAGCTTTTCCCTGATAGTAATATTACAACATATGGTATAGATAATTTCTGCCAAGTACTTGCAAAAGATATTACTAT
>CAZSMG010000002.1:0-86690 GCA_964608075.1 uncultured Clostridium sp.
ATATAAAAATATTTTTAATATTGAATAAATAAATTAATTAATTAATAATAATTTATTATAAAAATGAATTTAAAAAACAAAATAAAAATATTAAAAATAAAAAAATTAAAATAAAAAAATATACAACTAATTAAATTAAAAATACATATTTAATTTTATTAAATATGTATTTTTAAAAAAGTGATTAATAGTAAAAATTATTCTTAGTGATTCATAATAAAATTATTTTAAAGCTAATATAAAAATCATATTAGAAACTAAACAGAAAAAATCAAGTAGACATAAATAAAAGTAGTTAAAAGCATATATAGTATTAAGATTTTTTAAAACTTTTTGTAAAGAAACAAAAAGTTTACATAACTTAAAATTGTTTTTGCTTGAGTTAACATTTATTTAGTATACATTCAAATCGCCTTAATATTTAATTAGGAATTTAAAATATTTGTCGAAAATTGTAAATGAAAAAATATTGACAAAAAATAAAATACAAAATAAAATAATAAAAAATAAAAGGAGGTAAAAAAATTAAAAAACAAAAATCAATACAAAATTGGATTTTAATTGAAGAAATATTTTCAGATGGAATAATTAAATTAAAAAATAATAATTATATAAAAATAATTAAAATAAATCCAATTAATTATAATTTAAAATCTGATTTAGAAAAACAAGCAATTTTAAATTCATATAAAACTTTTTTAAAAACATGTAATTTTAATCTACAAATTTTAATTCAAAGCAAAAAAGAAAATTTATCTGACCATATTTCAAAAATAAAAAATAATATTCAAAAAGAAGACTTTTTAAAAAATATTTCAGAAAACTATATTCAGTTTATAAAACAAAAAAATTCTCAAAATAATTCATCATCAAAGAATTTTTACATTATTGTTGATTATGATTCTATAAAAAATCAAAATAATTCCCAAGAAATGATTATAAATAATTTAAATGAAAAATATTTAAAAATAAAAGATTGTTTAAATAGATGTGGTAATGTTGTTGAAGAGTGTAGCGATAAAAAAGAAATTAAAAATGTATTTTTTTCTTTTTTAAATTCAAAAAAATATTTAAATTAAGAAAGGAGAATAAAAATAAGAGATAAAATAATTAATTTAATAAATAACATAAAGAAAAATGACAAGTTAGATTTTTTTGAAGGAATATTTTCTGATAAAGATTTTATATCTCCTTCATATATAAATTTGAAAAATCCGAAATATATAGAAATAGATAATATGTTTTATTCTGGATTAATAATTGTAAATTATTATAGAGAACAAACTGAGTTATTACTAAAAAATTTAATTGAAACAAATATTAATATGAATATTTCTATGTTTTATGAAAAACAAGATACCTATAAAACAATAAAAGATTTAACATATCATATAGGAAATGTAAGTGTTGATTTAAAAGAGGGAAATCAAAATAGACAAGATATTGATATTGCATCATTTACATATAATGACGCTAAATATATAAGAAGAGAAATGCAAATAAACAATGAAGAGTTATATTTTTTGTATATTTATATTGATATTTATTCAGAAAGTGAAAAAGAATTAGAATATAATTTAAATAATATTGAAGGATTGCTTCAAAGTAGAGGACTTCAAACAAGAAGAGCAAACTTTAGGCAAGAGCAAATTTTTAATTCATGTATTCCACTTATGAAAAATCAAAAGGATATAAAAAATATAGCTAAAAGAAATATTTTAACAAGTGGATTGGTGTCTACATATCCATTTATAAGTTCATCTTTATTTGATGAAAATGGAATTTATATTGGTAAAAACATATATAATAATTCTCTTATATTTATTGATAGATATAACACAGAAAAATACAAAAATGCTAATATGTGTATATTTGGAACAAGTGGTGCAGGAAAATCATTTTATATTAAGTTATTAATTATAAGATATAGGCTACTAGGGATTGAACAATTTGTAATTGATCCAGAAAGAGAATATTTAAATTTATGTAATGAATTATGTGGAACTAAAATTGTTATTGGACCATCATCAAAAACATTTGTAAATGTATTAGATATAAGAAAAGAAAGTGTTGAAGATAATGAGAATGGATATTTAGCTACCAAAATAGGAAAATTAATAGGATTTTTTCATTTAATCTTTGGAAAACTAAATGAAGAGGAAAGAGCAATCTTAGAAGAAAAATTAATAAAAGTATATTTTAATAAAGGGATTACTTTTGATGACAAAACTTTATATAAAGAGAATAATGATGAAAGAATAATAAAAATTTTTAAAGATACATATGATATGCCTATATTGGAAGATTTATATAATGTTTTGAAAGAGGATATTAAAACTAGAAAATTTTCTATTAAATTATTACCATTTATAAAAGGATCTTTAAAATTCTTTAACAACCATACAAATGTAGAAATAGAAAATAAATTAATTATTGCAGATGTTTATGAATTAGGTGAGGAAAATTTAAAATATGGAATGTATTTATTTATCGATTTATTCTGGGACAAAATTAAAATAGATAGAAAAAGAAAAAAAGCTATTTATATGGATGAAATTTGGAGACTAATAGGAGTTACTTCAAATAAAGATGTTGCACAATTTATATATAAGATATTTAAAACAATTAGGAAATATGGAGGGAGCGGTGTAGCTATTACTCAAGATATTATGGATTTATTTAGTCTAGATAATGGAACATATGGAAGGAGTATTTTAAATAATTCAAGTATAAAAACATTTTTTTCATTAGAAGAAGATAATATAAAAATATTGTCTGAAAATATAAATATTTCAGAAAAAGAAAAAATAGAGATGAAAACTTTAAAAAGAGGAGAGTGTTTAATGTTTGTTAGTGAAGATCATATTTTAGCAAAAATAGAATCGTCTGAATACGAAAACCAAATAATTGAAGGAGAAATAAAAAATGAAAAAAATAGTTACAGCAATAAATAATCCTGCTCTAAATGAAAAGTTAATTAGCGAAGATGATATTGAATTAATAGGAAAAGATATCCAATATAAAGAGGCAATTCTTGAAATATTAGAAAAAAATGATGATATAGATATTTTAATTTTAAGTGAGAGTTTACCAGGAGAAATAGACACAATAGAATTAGTAAAAATCATAAAAAAACGTAAAATAAAGCTTATTTTTATCATTGAAAGAGAAAATGGTAAGTTAGAAGAAAATCTAAACGAAGAACATATAGATTTGATATTATATAATAACAAAATTACTATAAATGATATAGTACAAGTTATAAAAAGAGAAGATTTAAGTAGGGAAGATAATATAAAAAAAGAGATAGAGTTTTTAAAAGAAATTGTGCTAAAAAATGAGCAGAAATATAAGATAAAAAGAGTTAACATAAATATAAAAAATACAATTAAAAATTTACTAAAAAAACCATCAAAAACTGAAGAAAAAAGTCAAAAAAAATCACAAAAAATTATAACTTTTTTTGGTGATGATAATGTAGGAAAAACTACTATTATCAGTACTTTTATAAAAATTTTATTAAAAAAACATCAAAAAATTTTGCTAATAAATTTTAATGAAAAAAATGATGACATTTTTTTAATATTTGAATACAAAAATAACTACCATAAAAATGTAAAGTCTAATCAAATTATAGAATCGAATTATGATAAAAATTTAAAACTTTTTGATGGAAAAAACTTAGTTCAAAATGAAAAATTTGATGAAGAAAGTTTTAAAAAGTTAATCACAAAACAAGAAAAAGTTTTTATAGAAACAAGTATACATAACAACAAAAAATTAAATGAAAAAATTTTAGAAGTTAGTAATAAAATAATTTTTTTATCTCAAACAAATCTTATAGACATTTCAAAAAGCAGAAAAATTTTACAAGAATTTTTTAATAATAATTTTATTAAAAAAGAAAAAATAAATATTATTTTTAATAAATATAATAAATATTCAATTGATGAAAATATTCTTAAAAATATTTTTAGTGAATTTAATATTATAGGAAAAATAAATAATAATTTAAAATATAATAAATTAATTAATAATAATTTAGAATTTATAGTTAAAAAAATAGTAAAAGAAAATGAAAAAATATTAAATAAAATTATAAATTAAAAAATAAAATTTAAATCTAAAAATATAATTCATAGTAAAACTATTTTAGAAAATCTTAAATTCATTTATTATTTAAATTTTTAAAAATTATAATCTTAACTAAAAAAAGTAACAAATTAGAGTATGAAAAAACGATAAAGCAAATATAAAAAATTATACTAAAAAGTTATTAAAAAAGTAAAGAAAGTTTTTATACAATAAAAAAAATATTCTAAATAAGACAAAAAGTTTTGTTAAAAATTGTCTAAAAAAATCTAATAAAAATATAAAAAAACTAATAAATTTTAATTCTAATAAAACCGCTAATATTAAGCAATACAGCTAAAAATTATTTAAAAAATTTTAATAAAATTTTTAACAAAAAAATAATGACTATTTTTATATATTATAGTATTAGAATATTTGTATAAAAAGTATGACCTATTATTAAACTCAATAGATAAATTTAAAAATACATATATAAAATTTCAGTATAAAAAACTTTAGTTTAAATTCAAAAACTAATAAAAATTTGTATAATTAAATAATATAGTAATTTTTGTTATCTAGAATAAATTTTATATGCAGTCTAAAAAATAAAATAATTTTTTACAAGTTTTTTGATAATAATTTTATTAAAAGAGAAAAAATAAATAATAATTTAAATATAATAAATTAATTAATAATAATTTAGAATTTATAGTAAAAAAATAGTAAAAGAAAATAAAAAAATATTAAATAAAATTATAAATTTAAAATATAATTTATATTAAGACTATTTTAGAAAATCTTAAATTCATTCATTATTTAAATTTTAAGAAGTTATAATCTTAACTAAAAAAAGTAACAAATTAGAGTATGAAAAAACGATAAAGCAAATATAAAAAATTATACTAAAAAGTTATTAAAAAAGTAAAGAAAGTTTTTATACAATAAAAAAAATATTCTAAATAAGACAAAAAGTTTTGTTAAAAATTGTCTAAAAAAATCTAATAAAAATATAAAAAAACTAATAAACTTTAATTCTAACAAAGCCGCTAATATTAAGCAATACAGCTAAAAATTATTTAAAAAATTTTTAATAAAATTTTTAATAAAAAAATAATGACTATTTTTATATATTATAGTATTAGAATATGTGTATAAAAAGTATGACCTATTATTAAACTCAATAAATAAATTTAAAAATACATATATAAAATTTCAGCATAAAAAATCTTAGTTTAAATTCAAAAACTAATAAAAATTTTTATAATAAGATAATATAGTAATTTTTTATCTATAACAAATTTTATATGTAGGCTAAAAAACGAAAAGATTTTTTAGAAGTCTTTTATAATAATTTTATTAAAAGAGAAAAAATAAATATTAAGATAACTAAAATATTTTTAAAGATAATATTAATAAATTTAATATTATATAAAAAATAATTTAAATATAATTAATAATAATTTTAAATTAATAAATAAAAAATAATAATAAATAAAATACAAAGAATTAAAAAATAAATTATAAAATTAAATTTAAAAATTAAATATAATTAATATAAAATTATTATAAGAATATTTTAAATATTAATTATAAATTGGAAAAATAATGTGAGACGATTTATAAAAATGATTAACATAAAACAATTAAATTGTAAGTTTATTATTTTAGTAAAACTAAAAAAATTATACTTTTGTTTTTAAAAACAAAGAAAACTCGAGTTGTTAAAATATGATAAAAGAAGTTAAAAACTATTTTAGAAGATTATATAGAAAAGAGTAAAAAATCTATAAAATATTTGTTGAAAATTGCCTAAAAAAATCAAATAAAAACACAAAAAATTTTTTAAAATTTTAATCTATGTAAATATAGAGTTATATATGGTTAGAGGCAAAAATTATTCTAAAAAATTCTAATAAAATTTCTAATAAAAAAATAATGACAATTTTTGTATAACTTAGTATAAAAATATTTATAGAAAAAGTATAGATTTTGATAAAATTATATAGCTAAATTTAAAAATGTATTTATAAGATTTAGGTATAAAAAATTTTGATTTAAAGTGAAGGATGAGTTTAAGGAAACTTTAAAGTAATATAGTAAAATTTTTTAAAAGGTTAGACAAAAAAAGGTATACATAATATTAAACAAAATAAAGATTTTTAATTAAAGATTAGAAAATAATTTTTATTTTAGATATAACTTTAAAATAAAAATATGTTATAAGGTCAAAAAAATTTTTAGGTAAAATAATTAATAATAAAATTGATAAATAAAAAATTAGCAAAAATAATTTTCCTGAAATTTAATAAATGAAAATGTTAAGATATTAAAAAATAATTTTTAATTATAAAATTTTAATTAAGAAGATTTATAAAAAGAAATAAAAAAATTATAAGGTAAAACCAAAAACTAATTAAAAAGAATTTAAGAGAAAGTTTATAAGAAATTTGTGAAAGCACTCTGAAAAAAAGTAATAAAAAAAGTAAGAAAATTTTACAAAAAATCACAAATTTTTTACATAAATAAAACTACTATCATTAGTGGTTTTGCAGAAAAAATACTAATAAAAAATTTAGCAAAAAAAACAACAAAAATATTTTAAAATTTTATAAAATTATACGAGGAGGAATTATGGAAATAGAAAATAATAATATAGAAAAAAATAATGATATAAATATTCAAAAAAGTTTATCAAATCAAAAGTCTCAAAATTCGTTTTTAAATTCAGCTTTATGGAAGACAATAAATACTGGAATTGATATAGGACTTAGAAGTTTATTACCAGATTTATTAGAAGATCAAGTGATAAATTTAAAAGATAATTTGTTAAATTATGGTTTTAAGGAGGGTATAAATAAATCAATAAAAGAAGCAATAAACTTAGGAAAAAGCGCACTAGGAATAATTACTGGAGATTTTGAAAATATTTCTCAAATGCAAGCTGCAATACAAAATGGTGGTATTTTAGATTCAGTAGATAATTTATTAAATGTAGCAATAAATAAGACAAGAAATAGTGGAATTATAAGTATTAATACTGCTAATTTAATAAAAAATGGCAAAAATATTATTTTAGATAATATAGAAAGAAATATAGAAAAGGAATTTACTAATCAGCTTCAAAGTTTAGAGAATGTAAATGGATATATTGATAATTGGAAAACTTATTATAATAGTAAGGATTTTTCTAATATGGAGAAAGAGTATAATAAAATAGAAAGAGAATTAAAAAATTTAGTACCAATGGAAAAAACTTTATTAGAAGCTAGAAAAGTAGAAAATATTCATAATTTAATTAAAAATAATGGTTTGAATTTTGATGTTTCAGAAGATGCAATAGCTTTGGCAGAAAAATTATAAAAAATAATATAAATAAAGTTTTGAGTAGTTTTTAACCGATTTTTCTTGCATATTTTTTTTAGGTTTAGTATAATACGAGTGTAAATATTTAAGAAGAAAGAGGTAAAATAATGGAACCACAAGATGAAAGAATTATACAAAGAGACATTGAAATGGAAATGAGAACTTCTTACATAGATTATGCAATGAGTGTTATTGTTTCTAGAGCATTGCCAGATGTAAGAGATGGACTAAAACCAGTTCATAGAAGAATTTTATATGCAATGCATGAAGATGGAATAACAGCAGATAAACCATATAGAAAATGTGCTAATACTGTAGGATCAGTTTTAGGAAGATATCATCCTCATGGAGATAGTTCAGTATATGACGCTATGGTTAGAATGGCACAAGATTTTTCAATGAGATATATGCTAATTGATGGTCATGGAAATTTTGGATCAATAGATGGTGATGGCGCTGCTGCTATGAGGTATACAGAAGCTAGAATGTCTAAGATTTCTGAATATATGCTTACAGATATTGAGAAGAACACAGTTGATTTTATGCCAAACTATGACGATAGATTACAAGAGCCAACTGTTTTACCAGCAAAAATACCAGCATTATTAGTAAATGGATCATCAGGTATTGCTGTAGGTATGGCAACTAATATTCCACCACATAATTTAACAGAAGTTATAAATGGAATTATAAAAATAATTGATGAAGATGAAGTAACTGATGAAGACTTAATGAGTGTTATAAAGGGACCAGATTTTCCTACAGAAGGAATAATATTAGGTGTTGAAGGAATAAAACAAGCTTATACTACGGGAAAAGGTAAAATAACTGTTAGAGCCGAAGCTGAAATTGAAGAAATGAGCGGGAACAAACAAAGAATTATTGTTTCTTCTTTACCATATCAAGTTAATAAAGCAAAATTAATAGAAAATATAGCAAGACTTGTTAGGGAAAAAAGAATTGAAGGAATTTCTGAAGTACGAGATGAATCAGACAGAATTGATAGAGTTAGAATAGTTATCGAATTAAAAAGAGATACAAATGCTCAAGTCGTTTTAAATCAATTATACAAAAATACTCAAATGCAAGATACTTTTGGAATTATAATGTTAGCTTTAGTTAAAGGTGAACCTAAAATATTAACATTAAGACAATGTTTAGATTGTTATATAGACCACAGAAAAGATGTTATATTACGTAGAACAAAATTTGAATTAGATAAAGCTTTAGCAAGAGCTCATATTTTAGAAGGATTAAAAATAGCTTTAGATAATATTGATGAAGTAATTAGCATTATTAGATCATCATATGATGATCCTAAAGAAAAATTAATTGAAAGATTTAAATTAACAGATATACAAGCACAGGCCATATTAGATATGAGACTAAAAACTTTATCTGGATTGCAAAGAGAAAAAATTGAAGAAGAATACAATGAATTAATGAAATTAATTGCTTATTTAAAAGAAGTTTTAAGTAGTGAAACATTAGTATTTAATATTATAAAAGAAGAACTTATTCAAATAAGAGATAAATTCGGAGACGAAAGAAAGACAAAAATTGTTGCTGCCGAAGGGGAAATTAATATTGAAGACTTAATAGAAGATGAACAAAATGTAATAACTTTAACCCACTTTGGATATATTAAAAGAATGCCAATAGATACATATAGAAGCCAAAAAAGAGGTGGAAAAGGTATTACAGGAATAGCAACAAGAGAAGAAGATTTTGTAAAACAAATATTTACAGCTTCTACACATGATACTGTATTATTTTTTACAAATAAAGGAAAATTATATAGATTAAGAGGATATGAGATACCAGAAGCTGGTAGAACAGCTAAAGGAACAGCAATTGTAAATTTATTAAGCCTAGATCCTGGTGAAAAAGTTTCAGCAGTTATACCAATACAGAATTTTGCTGAAGGAAAATATCTTCTTATGGCTACAAAAAATGGATTAATTAAGAAAACATCACTTGTTGAATATAATTCTGCAAGAAAGACTGGATTACAAGGAATTACATTAAAAGATGATGATGAACTTATTTCTGTAAGATTAACAGATGGACAAGATAATGTTGTATTAGTTACAAATAATGGAATGAGTATAACATTTGATGAAAAAGATGTAAGACCTATGGGAAGAGTTTCACAAGGAGTTATAGGAATAAGATTAGATGACGATGATGCAGTAATAGGGATGGAATCAATAATAGCTGGTGGAAGAGCAACATTACTTGCAATAACAGAAAATGGATTTGGAAAGAGAACTGAATTAGATGAATATAGAGTGCAAAATAGAGGTGGAAAAGGAGTAGTAACATATAAAATAACTCCAAAGACAGGGAAACTAGTAGGTATAAGGATAGCAACTGAAGAAGAAGATGTAATGCTTATTACAGATACAGGAATTATTATTAGAATTAGTGTTAAAGATGTAAGTGTCTTAGGTAGATCAACTCAAGGAGTTACATTAATGAGAACAAATGATGGAGGAAAAGTAGTAAGTATAGAAACATTAAGACCAGATATTGAAGATTCAATAGATGAATAAAAAAATAAAGATTTCATTTGAAATCTTTATTTTTTGTTTTTAAATCTAATATCGTCACCAAAAAAATAATAAATATCATAAAAGCCTGCAATTCTTGAACCTATTCTTTCCTCATAATTAGAAAATATATTATTCATACTTAAATTAGTTGAAATTATTGTTTTTGTAACTTTAGAATTTAAATTTAATAGTCTTGTATTTAAGATCGTAAATAATTCACTTAATTTCATACTATTTAAACATTCGGTTCCTAAATCATCAATAATTAATAAATCAACTTCTAATACATCTTTATAAAAGTCATCTAAAGTATTCTTTGATTTATTCAATTTATTATCAATAATGGTTTCTAATAATACTGGCGCTGTTTGATAAAGAACAGTTTTTCCTTTTTTTAGTAACTCATTTGCTATACAATTAGACATAAATGTTTTTCCAAGACCAGTATTTCCTGTAAATAATAAATTATTTTGTTCTGGATTATCAAAATTACTTACAAATTTTATACATTTATCTTTTATATTAATCATATTAGTTCTAGGAGATATATTTAATTTATATTTTGATATATCAACTTCATTTGAAAATAGATTTTCATTAAAATTATCAAAATTTTCTTTATTTAGATTTGATATATTTGATTTATTATAAGAAATATTGAGTAATTTTTGTTTTAAACAACTACAAAGTTCAGTTCTATTATTATTTAATACATACCCAGTATCTTTGCAAATAGAGCATTCATAAATTGGTTTTAGATAATTAGAAGATAAAGTGTTTTCTTTTAATATTTTATCTCGTTCCACTTTTAACAATTCTACTTTTTTATATAAATCATTTAAAGAAGAAGCATTATTTACAAGTAAATTTTTTGCAGTATTAATTGCAAAATTATTTAATTCATCTTCGATTTCTTTAAGTCTAGGTATAGAAGAATATAATGAGATTTTTCTATCTTCTAAATCTAGCTCTGCTTTTATTCTTTTTTGATCATATTCTTTTAATAAATTATTTAAAATTTCATTAGACATTGGAGTCTCCTTCTAGTTTTTTATTTGCATATAAAAAGTCTAAATTATCATATTGCCTTTGTTCAAAAGATTCTTTTGATACTTTTTTTGTTAAAGATTTAATATCTTTTGATTGTTTCTTTCTTTCTTCTAAAAACTTAAGTATATCATTTGGATTTTTTAATTTTCTATCATGCCAATCAGTTATAACATTGTTTAAATATTCAAAGTTTGCATTTGATTTATAAGTAGTTCTCTTTAGTGCGATTTCAATAACATCAAATTCATATCCAAAATCAAATACCCATTTTTCTATATAAGCTTCTTCGTATTGAGTTAGACCATCATATTTACCAAGTTTTTTACAGATTATTTTTTTAATTTTATTTATCTTTTCTTGTTTTTGGTAATATAAATCTAAATCATTCCATGTTTGAATTTTATTTAATCCCCAAGCTTCTGCAACTGTTTGAACGTAATTTTTATGAAGAGCAGATCTATTAAAACAATATTCAAATAATGCAATCATTACTTGCTCATCAAAGTTATATTTTCTAAACCATAAATCAATATCATTATACCAAGATGGTCCCATAATTCCTTGGAAATATTTATTATTTATATGTTCAATTGCTTTTGCTCTTGATTGATTTTTTGAATTCTCTTTAATTTTTTCTGCAGACATAGTTAAATTAGGTTTATATAATTTATGAAGAATTTCTTCTTGTAAATCAACGATAACATAGCCAGTTGTTTTCTTAATTATAAAATTGTTTTCTTCTAAAAATTTTAACCCATCATTAATCGTTTTTAATGGAAGCGAAAGCTTTTTAGATAAATCATTTAATTTAACATCTTTGTTATATTTTGATAAAAATACAATATATAAATATATTTTTATATAATCACCTGGCAATTGTGATAAGTGTTCAGCAAAAAAAACATCAGGTAAAGACGTATTTGAAAATAATAATGGTTTTTCTGATTGTTCTAACTTCATAAACATTCTCCTAAAACAAAATAAGTAAGATAAAATCAAACTTTGTAAAATTATATCATGTTATATATATAAAATCAAATTAAAAATAGATAAGTTTTAAAGAGAAAAGAATATAAAAACAATAGGAAAATTAATGTTTTTAAAATTTAATCTTTTCTAAAAAAATAAATTTTCTGTTTAAAAATATATTTAAAAACGTATATAAAAAAATATGTTATATTTTCACCATTAAAGCCTAATATACTAAATAGTAATAATGGAAGAGAAAGAGATATAAAAATAAAAATTTTTAAACTTAAATCCTTAAAAAATATATGTAATATTGTCAATATCAGCCCTGACCATATAACATTTAATATAGCTGTTGAATAGTCAATAAAGCCTAATATTTTACTACTGAAATTGTAATTTTGTGGAAATATAAATTTCAAGATATCCTCCTTTTAAATTATTTTTTAAAGAAGCTATTCACATTTAGCGAAAAATCTGTGGATGGACCTCCTATAAAATCTCTTACAAAAGAATTTACTTTTATTAATGCATAAATTGCGCCTAAAAATATAAATTTTAATACAAGCTTAGCGGATGAAAAATCCATTGAAAATAGAATTAATAAAATAATAGATACTAATATTTGAATAAAAAATAATGAAAAAAAGTTTCTAAGCCAAGCTTTAAAAAACCATGAAGTATTTTCTAAGCATAATGAAAGAAAAGCAAAGGGCGTTAGTAATATAAATATTTTAACCATTATGTATCTAAGTGCATAAGAAAAAACTAAATTAAGTAAAGAAATTGTAAGAGCTCCTTTAATTAAGCCATCAATAGAAAATATATTTATAGTGTTAGAATTAATTGTTATTGAATTATTTATTTTATTTATTAAATTAGAAAAACATATTTCTGTATTAAAAAGATTTTCACCTAACTCTCTAATTGCTAAAGAAATATTAGAGAGTAAAAATATTGAGCGTTCAACAATAATTCCTGATAAATTCATGCATAAACCAAAAATTATTAATTTAAAAATAAATTGTTTGGGAGATTCTATAGGAGAATATGTTAAACTAGAAAATAGAAACTTTGCAGCAAAATATAAGATAAAACCAACTAATAGAGAATTTGCAATTAATAATAAACCATTTGAAGAAGAACTTCCAAATATTTTATCAAAATATGGATCATCAAGAATATTAGTATTTATAAAAGTTATATCATCTAAAATTGAATATAAACTATTATCTATTGACGAAAATAGATTTTCAAAAATTGTATTTATTGTATTAATTATTGTATCAGTAATATTTGTATTTAACGTTTCTTCCAATAATGCACCACCTATCCAATTAATGATTCAATTGCAGATAAAATTAAGTCAATTGCTAAAATAAAAGCATATGCAAAAAGAGAATTTTTGACAAGCTTTTTTCCTGTCCTAATTCTTTCTTCATCTCCAAAACTAAATTTTTGCATAAACATTCCAGTAGCAACTGCCACTGCAGCAGCAGGTGTTGCGATTTTTAGAAGCCAACTTTTAATTTCTTTGAAAGCTTTTGTTATTGTTTTTACAAGTGCAGGTTCTCTAGCATATGTATAAGTAGATAAAGATAAAAATAATATAATTGAAAATATTAAAATAAAAATAATATAAAAAATTTTTTTGTTTTTCATAAGTACTTCCTTTCTTGATTATAATTATAAAATAATTAAGTTTTATTTAAAAAATATGGATACATATTTATTTTTTTAGGTGGTAATATTTTATTTCCATCAGACAAAAAGCAAATAGAAGAAAATGTTTCTAAATCTTGTGTAAAGAATTTAGTATCATATTTAAAATCTGTTTGTAAATATGAATTTATACTTTCTGATATATTAGAATTTTTTGAATTTAAAGTATTTGTTATATAACTAAACTTAGTTTCTCTGGCATTTTCCGAAATTGTATAAGAAGTTTTTTTCTTTTCTTCTTTACCTAATTGTTTTTGTGCCTCTTCTATTGTGAAGATATCATCTGTTCTAAACCAAATTTTATTTATTAAATTTTGGCATATAACTTTAACTGATGTTTCATCTTTCAAAGTATTTTTTAATGATGAATAACTTTGTGTACTAATAATATTTATACATTTTGCTTCTCTACTTAATGAGAAAAATTCACAATCATTTTTAGTTACATATTCAGAATATTCATCACATATAAAAGCAGATGGTTTAACATTATCAATTGATAAGTTATACATTATTTCAGATTGAAAATCTAATTTTAAATATGCTGCTACAATTTTTGATAAGTTACGATATTCTGCAATGTTCATTTTTAGTACCACAATTTTTCCTTGACTTATAATTTCTGAAAAACCTAATAAATTAATGTCATTTTTTTTAGGACAAAAAGTATTTAATACTTCATAATCAGAAATAAAAGTGTTTGTAATTCTTGTAATTTCAGATTTTAAAATAGCTAGAGTTCTAGAGTCTAATGAAAAGTATTCTTTTTCAAAAAAATCTAATGAACTATTTAATTCATAAATATCTTTTTGAGATAATTTAGAAGAAGTAAATAATTCTCTTAACTTTTCAATTTTTTCTTTATAATAATTAGGATAAGTAATTAGTTTATGAATTTCTAAGAAAGTAACATATCCATCGTTATAAAGTCTGCAAAGCTTTATGCATTCTGTAATTATTTGTTCAGCTTTATCTAGCCAATATGATTCAGAGTTATTTTCAGAAAAAAGTGTTAAGATTGTTTTTAATCTATTACTTAAAATTGCAGGATTTAGATTTGGTTTATGAAGTGGATTATATTTTATATTTGAATTTAGCTCAATTGTAATTAAGTCATTTTGCATATTATATTTTTCTAAATAATTGTAAACTTGATTATAATAATTACCTTTAACATCAAGAATTAACATACTAATTTTTTTATTTGGATTTAAAAAGTTATATTTTATTAATTGCTCTGTAAGTGGATACATTGCAGAACTTGTCTTCCCAGATCCTATAGTTCCTGTTATTAAAAAATTCTGATATAGACCTAATTCAGAAACATAGATGTCTTTATTCTCATTATCATCATGACCAATTAATAGGCTTAAACCATCTTCATTATTTAAATTTTGCTGTTTTTCTTTATGATTTTTTTTAAAAGAATTTTCTTTTTTAAAAATTTTTGAGTATATAGAGTTCGAAATAATAATGTTTGAAAAAATAAAACATGGAATATATATGATCTTAAGATATAACCACAGATCGGGATCTTTTTGACATATATCAAATGGTTTTATACCATATCTAATAATTATTGTATCTGAAATATATAATGGATAAAGGAAATAATAAAATATAATACTTAGAATACTTAAAAAAATGATGCAAAATATGAAACGTCTTAATAAAAATTTAATAAAAAAGACCTCCTTATATATTTTTGTTTTTAATTTTTAATTTTGAACCTTGAAGATTATGAAATATTTTAATATCAAAAAAAGTATAAATTGAATACAAAGTTATAAAAAGATTAATAATAAAAGAAATAAAAAATAAATTGATTAAATTTGAAATAAACTCACCACCTTACAATTTTTTCCATAATACAATATTTTTTTTATTTTGTCTATACTTTTTATATAAAATATGGTAAAATATTTAAATAGAGTTTATTAAGAAAGGAGGAAAACCATGAAGATAACTAAGGATACAAAGATTGGTGAAATTTTAGAAATAGCTCCAGAAAAAGCTGAAATATTATTAGAAATAGGAATGCATTGTCTAGGATGCCCAGCATCTCAAATGGAAACATTAGAAGAAGCATGTGAGGTACATGGAATAAATGTTGAAGAAGTTGTAGAAAAACTTAATAACTAATAAAAATGATAAATTTTTAACAAAGATATTGACAATTGCGTAAAAATATTGTAATATATAAAAGTGTTGTGGATTTTCTGCAATAATTTGGGCTATTAGCTCAGGTGGTAGAGCACTTGACTTTTAATCAAGTTGTCCCGCGTTCGAGTCGCGGATAGCTCACCAAAAGAACTAAATAATTGAAACACATTATTTAGTTCTTTAAAATTATAAGGCCCGTTGGTCAAGCGGTTAAGACATCGCCCTTTCACGGCGGAGACATGGGTTCGATTCCCGTACGGGTCACCAATTGCCACTTTAGCTCAGTTGGCCAGAGCACCGCACTTGTAATGCGGGGGTCCTCAGTTCGAATCTGAGAAGTGGCTCCATTAAAGGTTAGTAGTTTTGAGTATACTCTTAATTATTGACTTTTATTTTTTTATTAAGGAGTATTATATGGAAAAAGTTATTATAGTAACAGGAGCATCAAGAGGGATAGGAAAAGACATAGCAATTACACTTGCAAAAAAAGGATATAAAGTTATTGCAAATTACAATAAATCTGAAAAAGAAGCTATATTATTAAAAGAAGAATTAGATAAACAAAATATAGATATAGACATATTTAAAGCAGATGTATCTTTAAGAGAAGAAGGACATAAATTAGTAGAATATTCTTTGAAAAGCTATGGAAGAATTGATGTTTTAATTAATAATGCAGGAATTGCTGAATATAAAATGTTTCTAGATGAAACAGATGAAGACTGGAATAGAGTAATAAATACTAATTTGTATTCTGCATTTATGATGTGCCAAGAAGTTATACCTAGTATGATACATAATAAGTCCGGAAATATTATAAATATTTCATCAATTTGGGGTATGGTAGGGTCATCACTAGAAGTAATATATTCAGTTTCTAAAGCTGGGATAGATGGATTAACTAAAGGTTTAGCAAAAGAACTTGGACCATCAAATATAAGAGTAAATTCAGTTGCGCCAGGAGCGATTGATACGGATATGAATAAGGATTTAACTAAAGAGGAATTAATAGAGTTAGAAAACCAGACACCTCTTGGAAGAATTGGAAAGCCCCAAGATATTACTAAATGTGTTTGTTGGCTAATTGAAGATGATTTTACAACCGGACAAGTAATTTCACCAAATGGTGGATGGGTAATTATATAAATGTAAAATCCTCCATAAAGAAGTGACAATATAGTTACTATAAACATCGCGTGAATTCCATCATCACACATATTTGTAAATGAAGGATGCAAAGAAGCAATTATCGGATATATAAGATAGTATATGCAATTTCATAATCTAGTAGAAATAAATAAAAAAGCAAAAAAGTTGGACTTTAAGTAGATTACAATAATGTCGTATAAAAAACAAGACCTATTCATTTTGAATAGGCTTTATTTTTATTGTTCTGTTATTTTTCTTTTATAATTTCCAGATATAATTTTTGGTAGATAAGTAATTAATTTATAAACTGCTAAACGAACTTTTTTACTCCATAAATATGAACGTCTTAATTTTTTTGCAACACCTAAAGAAGTTGGCTCATCATCTAATACAATTAATTCATTTTTAGTTTTTTCAATAGGAAAAACATAATTTTGACCTTCATTATTATCCCATTGTTCTAAATTATTTTTGAAACAAAAATTAAAAGAGTCTCCTTCTGGTAAGTCTATTTCTGTTTGAAAACCTAATTCTGTTTTTTCCATTTTTATATCATTTAAATTATCCCAATTTAATCCAAAGCCATAGTGAATAAAAACATCCTCAGAGTCATCTTGAAAAAACTTACCTGTGTAAGATATTTTTACTTTACTATTTTCAATTAATTTATCTGTGTTAAAAAATATATTTTTTGTAAGTTCCATTTAAAATTCTCCTTTTTGTCTTTAGTTAGCAACATTATAATATTAAATTCTACATAGTTCAAGTATTTTTTCGAAAAAATATAAAAATTTTCCACAAAGTGAGTTTTTTAAAATAAGTAAATTGTGTAATAAAATAATAAAAAAATCATAAATATTTAATATATAAAATTATTTAAAATATTGTAAAAAAATATATATTATGGTAATATTTTATCAAATGAATATTTAAATAAAGAGGTATGTTTATGGAAGATAATTCTAAGGAAGAAAAAAACAAAAATATATATAGCAATTATGATGGAGTAGTAAAATTGAACAAAAAAAGAAAAAATAAAATTTTATTAATTATATTATTAGTAATTCTTTTTATTTCAATTGTAATATTTTCAGTAATATTTTCTTTTTTAAATATAAATAATGAAAATATTATAAGTGGAGTTTCTATTAATGGAATTGATGTATCTGGATTATCAATGCAAAATGCAAAAAAGAGACTTGAAAATGTTTTTAGTGAAAAAATAAATAAGGAAATAAAGGTTATATATGGAGAATATGAATCAACTATAAATCCAACATTAATTGAGGCTAAATTTAATATTGATAAATCTGTAGAAGAAGCATATAAAGTAGGAAGAAGTGGTAATATTATAACAAATAATTATAGTATATTATTTACTATAATTGGCAAGAAAGATATTAAAACAGAGCTTACGATAAATGAAGAAGATGCTAAAGAGATAATAAAAGATATAAGTATAAGCTTACCAGGAGCTATAGTTGAAAATAGTTATTATATAGAAGATGATAATTTGATAATTACAAAAGGTAAAGAGGGATTGACTATAAATGAAGACAAGTTAATGAAATTAATTTATGATGAATTAAATAATAATATAAGTGAAGGATATATAGAATTACCAGTTACTTCAAAGAAGCCTAATGATATAGATATACAAAAAATACATGATGAAATATACAAAGAAAAGAAAAATGCATACTACACAGAAAATCCATTTAAGATATATCCAGAAGTTGAAGGTATAGATTTTGATGTAAATGTTGCAAAGGAACAATTAAAAGAAGAAAAAGATGAATATATAATTAAACTAACAATTACAAAGCCAGAAATAACAATAAATAAAATTGGAACAGAGGCTTTTCCAGATGTTTTATCTACATTTACAACTAAATATGATAGAACAAATATAAATAGAACAACAAATTTACAATTAGCAATTAATAAAATAAATGGTATAGTAATACTTCCAGGAGATGAATTTTCATATAATAAAGTTGTTGGGGAAAGAACAATTGCAGCAGGATATAAAGAAGCAAAAGTATATTCAAATGGTGAAGTTGTAGATGGATTAGGAGGAGGAATTTGTCAAATTTCATCAACATTATATAATACTGCATTATTAGCAAATTTAGAAATTACTTCAAGAAGAAATCACCAATTTGTAACTTCATATCTTCCAGCAGGAAGAGATGCAACAGTTGTTTACGGATCTCAAGATTTTAAATTTAAAAATAATAGAACATATCCTATAAAAATAGAAGCATCACTAAATAGTGGTATTGTAAGAATTTCTTTACATGGTTTAAAAGAAGAAAAAGAATATAGTGTTACATTTGAAACAAAAACAATTTCTGCAATTCCTTATAAAACTAAATATATTGATGATAGTTCACTAGAAGAAGGTACAGAAAAAGTAAAGCAGAAAGGAACTAATGGATTAGTTACAGAAACATATAAGATATTAAATTATAATGGAGCAGTTGTATCTAAAACATTACTATCTAAAGATACATACAATGCAATGCAAAAAGTTGTATTAAGAGGTACTAAAAAAGTAAAAAAACCAGAAGAAAATAAAGATAAAAACAAAGATGAAAAGGAAGAAAAAGACAATAATAAAGATACAGAAACTAGAGAAGATAAAGATAATGAAAAAGAAGAAACTAAAAAAGAAGAATAATAAGAATCCCAAAAGGGGTTTTTATTATTTTATAAGTTATTTTAGAATTTAATTTTGAAATAAAAACATTGACAAAGTGAAAAAAAGTAGTATAATATAAAATACTTGCATGGGTTATTAGCTCAGTTGGTAGAGCAGCAGACTCTTAATCTGAAGGTCCGGGGTTCGAGACCCCGATGACCCACCAATTTTACCTATCTAAAGTGAAATTTAGATAGGTATTTTTTTGATTATACAATTCTAATTGTTCTTCAGACAAATTATCCCAGGTTTCAGAGTTTTTCTCAGGATCTACTTTGATACATACTATATGTAAAAAAGCAAATGGTAGCAAATTAAACATTGTATGTATATTATGTTTAAAATAATATAAAAAGGATAAAATAATATATATAATTTTATTGGAGTGATATTTTTGAGAAAAAAGAAAAGAATATTAAAAAGAACAATTATTATATTTATTATTTTATCTATATTATGTAGTGTAGGATATTATATATACGATACATACCAAAATATCGAAATAGATTCAGATTATGAAGCCAAAAGAACAGAATATATAACAAATAGCGCACAAACTGTGGAAAGTATAGAAGAAAATAGTAAAAATATTGCAGATATTATTGAAGATGTAACTAAAAGTGTAGTAGGAATATCTAAATTAAAAAATAATAGAGCTTCTATATTTTCTAAAAATACAGAAGAAGAACTTGGAATGGGAACAGGGGTAATTGTGACGGACAATGGATATATATTAAGTAATAGTCATGTGACAGGAGAAAAATATAGCACATGCTATGTAACATTGGAAAATGGATATACTTATGATGGAACTGTTATGTGGTCTGATACGGATTTAGATTTATCAATTACAAAAATAAATGCTAAAAATTTAAAATATGTAACCTTAGGTGATTCTGAAAATGTAAGAGTAGGAGAAGCTGTATATGCAATAGGAAATCCAATAGGATTTGAATTTAGAAGAACAGTAACATCTGGAATAATAAGTGCTAAAAACAGAACCATAAAAATTGAAAATCAAGAAAATGCATCATATATGTCTGATTTAATTCAAACAGATGCTACTATAAATCCAGGAAATAGTGGAGGGCCATTGATACTTTCTAATGGTAAAGTTATAGGAATAAATACTGTAAAGATATCTTCTGCAGAAGGAATAGGATTTGCTGTTCCAATAGATATTGTAAAAACAATAATTAATTCATTTAAAGAAAATGATAAATTCGAAGAAGCAAAAATCGGAATTTATGCATATGACAAAGAAGTAATTCCATATTTATCTTCAAATACTAATTTTGAAAAAGGAATATATGTCGCACAAATTACAAAAAATGGACCAGCAGAAAATAGTGATTTAAAGGAAAGAGATATAATTAATTCTATAGATGGAATAAAATTAAACACAATGAATGAACTTAAAAAATATATTTATACAAAGAATATAGGTGATGATGTAACCTTAAATATATCAAGAGGAAAAGTAAATAAGGATATAATAATAAAGTTAGGTGAATAAAGTATGATTTTAAATCATACTTTTTTGTTGAAATTAATAGAAAAAAATTATATAATAAAAATTATAATAAAAAGGAGATTTAATATGAAATTTATTAAGGAAATTTATTTAGATAAAGAAAAAGATATAATAATTAAATTATATGAAGAAGGAGAAGATAAAATAACATATGTTTTGGAAACTCCCAATCATAATACAGGTAATTTGATAACTAATCTAGCAAAGATTTGTAACTTAGAGACTATAAAAAATAAAGAAGATATGAAAATTATTACAGGAGAAATACCAGCAAGTATTAATGGTGATAATGAAGAAGTATATATTTTAAGACTAGGTGGAATAAAAATTGCAAATATATATAAGGATGGAAAGATAGAATTAAAAGCAAAAATACCTTCAATAATGAAAACATTAATGTCACAGACAAAACAATATAAATTTAGAGTAGATAAAACAATAATAAAATCATATTTATTTAAGAAAACAAAATTTAGAACCGATTTACATACTCATATGAATGCAAATTTATCTCCAGATATATTAATTGCATTAGGTATAAGTCATCAAATAAGGTATCCGTTATATTATATAAAAAAATTAAATCTTAAATTAACAAAAAGTCAAGAAGAAAAAATATATAAACAAAGAGAACAAGTAGAAAAGGATTTTAAAGATTCGGAATTAAAAGGAACATATTTAGAAAGAAGAATTAATGATTATACATTTATAAATTTTGCAGATTTTATTTTAAATAATTTAGAAAATGCAAAAGAAAATATTGAAAAAATAAGAGCGAGTTTAGCGATTTTAAAAGATGGTCAAGCAGTTTTTACCAATTTGGAAAAAGTATATTTATATAGATATGTTTTTGCAAAAGGTGTACAAAGCAAAGAAAAAATAAAATTAGATAAAAGGAAAATAGATAAAATTTATCAGAAGGACATAAAAGATGCAGTATATAAGATGCTAGAAGATAAGAAAAAAGGTAGCCCATATGAAAAAAATAATTTAAGACAAGATAAATTACTATGGATTGCAAGAGATTATCAAAAACAAGGAATTAAATATGTAGAAATTACAGATACCACATTAACAAAAAAAGGATTGCCAGCAGTAGAATTATTGGAGGATATTCATGAAGTAATGCCTAAAATTGAAAAAGAGACAGGAGTCGCAATTAGATTTTTAGTAGGAATAAGAAGAATTCCTCTTACAATTATTAAAGACCATGTAACAAGTAGTAATTATTTAAGGGAAAATTTGAATGTTTTAAAATCTGTAGCAAAAAGCCCATATGTAGTTGGAAGTGACTTTATTGGTGAAGAAATAAATGATATATCAGAGCTAAAACCAGTTATAAAAGAAATAACACAATATGCTGTAAATGAAGATAAAGGATTTACAATAAGAATACATGCAGGAGAAAATGATAGCTTAAAAGATAATGTATATAAATCAATTGAATGTGTAAAAAGTTCTTTAAATACTGGAGAAGATATTCCAAAAATAAGAATAGGTCATGGTTTATATACACCAAATTTAGATTCGCCAGAAGGCAAAAAATTAATTAGGTTAATTAAAAAATCAAAAGCTATTATGGAATTCCAATTAACTTCAAATGTTAGATTAAACAATTTAAGTAAAATAGATAAGCATCCAATAAAAAAATATTTATTAAATGATGTTAAATGTATTCAGGGAACTGATGGATGTGGACTTTATGGTACAGACACTATTGATGAACAACTAGCATTACACAATTTAATAGGTTTAACAGAAGAAGACTTTGAAAAGATGAAAAAGGTTGAAGATGATATAATAGAAGATAGCAAAAAATATTTTGCCATAAAGTCTAAAAAGTTTAATAAATTTCTAAATGGAAGGACAATAAGATGTGCTATTTTAGAAGAGGAAGAAAAAATATTTAAAGCCAATGAAAAAAGAAATATTAGATTGAGGATAAATAACAATTACAATGCAGAAGATGTTTTAAAAGATATAATAAGAGAACTTCCTCTTGATAAAGTCCCAATTGTAGTTGCAGGAGGAAGCTTCAATGGTAAGAATATAGAAACACAAGTAGACAAAAGAGGAATAAAAATATTAGAAGATTTAGTAAAAAATTTAGATAATAAAAAAGTGTTTTTTGTTGTAGGACATAAATTACAAGGATATGAGAAAATAGTATTAGATTTATGTAATAAATCAAGAAAAAAATTTAAAGTATATTCTATTGTGCCTAAACTAATATCAAAAGAAAATAAAGAAAGATTATTAAGTTCTAAGATTTCAGGTGTACGTATATCTACAGAAAGTGAAGAATTTGGTATATATAAAAGCTTTAATTATGAAATTTTTGAAAGGAGATTTTCAATAGTTATTGCATTTGATGGAAACTCTCCTGTATCAAATTTAGTGCAAGAAGCTAAAAATGGAAAAGCTAAGTCTAAAATATATGTAAATGCAGAACATGAAAATTTAAAATATAAGGCAAGGACATTAGGAGGATACATAGAAACATTTGGATTAGATGATGTCCTTTATAAAACAATACTTGAAGAAAATAAGGAGATATTAAATTAAGAAAAAACCTTTACTTTTTGTAAAGGTTTTTAAATATTTGTATATAATATTAACATATCATAAAAGTAATAATAATTAAAAATATTACCAAAAAGACTTGAAAATTATATTATTATATGATATTATTATTATTGTTATTTTAAGACCGAGGTGTAGCGCAGTTGGTAGCGCGCGTGGTTTGGGACCATGAGGTCGCAGGTTCGATCCCTGTCACCTCGACCAGAAAATACCATTGAAAAGATGGTATTTTTTTTATAAGTGTACCCGTAGTTTAGTTGGATAGAATGCAAGGCTACGAACCTTGAGATCGGGGGTTCGAATCCCTCCGGGTACACCAAGCATATAAATAAATTTGAGGTATAATAAAAATAAATAATCCGTAGCAGAAGCTTGAAATAGTCAATAAAAAGTAGATACAAAAAATATTTATTTAAACCCAAATTGAATTTTATATTCAATTTGGGTTATTAATTTTGTAGCTAATGTTTAAAATACAGCATATTGCTTAATTATATAGTATAATTATAAAAAATAGAACCTTGTACACAAGGTTCTAAATATCTTATTAAAGATACGGATGAAAAGTACTAAGACGCATAGTAAAAAGCAGCCATTATAGAAAAAGACCCATTGAAAAATAGAATTCCTTCTAAGCTGTCTTTTTCTTGGGTAGTTACTTTATTAGAAGAATAATATTTTAGAAAGTTATCAAATCCTCCTAACATCTCTATAAGAGTCTTTACTTTTTCTTTTTCTTGAGATGTAACCATTTTCATTCCTCCTACATAAATGATTATGGATAATATCATATATAGAATAAAGCTATACGAACTTTGCGTAAATAATGGTTTTTTATATATAAAAGTTAATTATATAAATTGACAAAAAAATAAAGAACTAGATAACTGATTAAGAAGCAATCTAGTTCAATAAACAAAAAATAAAGCATATAAATATATGATTTATATTGGTATTGTAGCAAAAACTCGAATATAAGTCAATAAAAAATTTAAAAAAATAATCGAATTTTAAATATTTATATCAAAAATATCCAGATTTTTAAATGCAGGATCATAAATATTTTTGCCAGTATAATCAAATCTAGAACCATGACAAGGGCAATCCCAAGTTTTATCAGCATCATTCCAAGCTAGTAAGCACCCTAAATGGGTACATATTGGTTTAACTGCAAATATTTTTCCGTTTTGGTCTTTATAAATACCAATTTTAATTCCATCTATTTCTATAATAGCACCACTATCGTTTTTTATATTTTCAAAATGATTTTTACTTTCCTTTAATTTATTTAATAATAATGAATAAGAACTTTCTTTTATAATATTTTTCATTTCCCATCTATTTTTAATAGGACTCATTCTTGTTGAAGAAAATACATCAGCATATTTATTTAATCTACCTTCTATTAAATCCACTATAATATTTGCAGCAACATTTGAAGAAGTCATTCCCCATTTATTAAATCCAGTACCAACGTACATATTAGGCATAAGATTAGAAAACTTACCAATATAAGGAACCTTATCTAAAGTAATGCAATCTCTTGTATTCCATCTATAAAGTATCTCACTATCAGGATAAATTTTTTTAATTTCTTTTTCTAGAATTCCATAGCTAGAATTAAAATCTGATCCCTGTCCAGTTTTATGGCCTGCACCACCAAATAATAATATTTTATCATCATTATATTTGGCAGTTCTAAAAGAAAAAGTAGGGTGTTCAGCATTTATATACATACCATCAAAAAGTTTAGAATTTGTTTTTACACCTAATACATAAGATGTATCTTGATACATTTTAGTAAAATAAAATCCAGGAATGTTAATAAAAGGATAATGACAAGCAAGTACAACGTATTTTGATATAATTTTATTAGTATTTGTGTAAGTTATATAATTATCACTTTCTTTTTCTACATTTGTAACAAGAGTATCAGTAAATATTTTTCCATTATTTTTTAATATACTATTTGCTAATCCTAACATATATCGTCTTGGATGAAATTGTGCTTGATTTTCGAATTCAATACCTCCTAGATTTTTAATAGGTAAATTAACATTTTTAACAAGTTTTGCTCTAAACCCTAATGAATTAACTGAGTCTACTTCTTCTTCAATTTTTTTTAGTTCATCAGGGCTATTTGTATAAACAAAATTACTTTGTTTTTCAAAATCACAATTGATATTTTCCTTATTAATAATATTTTCTATATTAGTAATAGCTTCTTGATTTGCTTCTAAATATTTTTTAGCAAAATCAAATCCAAATGAATTTATTAGATAAGTATAAATAAGTCCATGCTGACTAGTTATTTTAGCAGTGGTATAACCACTTGTCTTTTTTCCTATATTATCTTTATCTACAACTATTACATTAAATCCCTTTTTTGATAGGTAATATGCTGTAGTAAGTCCAAAAATTCCACTACCAATAATACAGACATCAGTAGCTAAATCTTCATTTAAAGAATCAAGATTTAAATCTTTTGTTTGATCTATCCATAAAGATTTCAAATTTAAAACCTCCTTTTTAGATTAGTATTTCCTAAAGTTTGGAATAAATTCTTAAAAGTATGGAAAAATAATAATCAAAGTGATATACTATAAAAAAATTAGGAGGTAAATTATGGAAGAAAAATTGTCAGATAAGCTTTTTAACAAAAAAGAAATAGGTTGGGATAAACTAAATGAAGAAGAAAAAGGAAATATATTTTCTTTTTGTGATGGATATATTGACTTCTTAAATAATGCGAAAACAGAAAGAGAAGCAATAGCTGTTGCAAAAAAAATAGCAGAAACAAATGGTTATAGGGATATTAATACTTTTGAAAGATTAGTTCCAGGTGATAAAGTATATTTTATAAATAGAGAAAAAAGTATGTATTTAGCAATTATAGGATCAGAAAAAATAGAAAGTGGATTGCATATAATTGGATCACATGTTGATTCGCCAAGATTAGATTTAAAACCAAATCCATTATATGAAGATGGAGGATTTGCATATTTTAAAACTCATTATTATGGCGGAATTAAAAAATACCAATGGACAACAATACCAATTAGTATACATGGTGTAATTGTGAAGCCAAATGGGGAAAGAATAACAATAAATATTGGAGAAGATGAAGAAGATCCAATATTTACGATAACAGATTTATTGCCACATTTAGCACAAGAACAAATGCAAAAGAAATTAAGTAATGCTATTGATGGAGAAGATTTGAATTTATTAATTGGAAGTATTCCATATGATAATAAAGATGAAAAAGAAAAGGTAAAACTAAATATTCTAAAAATTTTAAATGAAAAATATGGAATAGTAGAAGCAGATCTTTTAAGCAGTGAAATAGAATTAGTCCCTGCTTTTAGAGCAAGAAGTTTAGGATTTGATAAATCAATGGTTGCATCATATGGACAAGATGATAGAGTATGTGCATATACATCTTTAGCTGCTATGATGAGTTTACAAAGTGTAAAAAATACAGCTGTATGTATTTTGGCTGATAAAGAAGAAATAGGAAGTATGGGAAATACTGGTATGGAATCTCATATGTTTGATTATTTTGTATCAGAATTATTAAACAAAGCTGGAGAAAATAGACCTAATTTATTAGATAAAGTATTTTGCTATTCAAAAATGTTATCATCAGATGTTGATGCAGGATTTGATCCAATATATGCATCAGTTTCAGATAAAAACAATGCAGGATTTTTAGGAAGAGGTTTAGGACTTTGTAAATATACAGGAGCAAGAGGAAAGTCAGGAGCTTCTGATGCAAATGCTGAATATGTTGCATGGGTTAGAAATGTATTAGAAAAAAATGATATTAGATACCAAATATCAGAACTTGGAAAAGTTGATATTGGTGGCGGTGGTACAATCGCATATATACTAGCTAATAAAGGTGTAGATGTAATAGATTGTGGAGTACCCGTACTTTCAATGCATGCACCATATGAGGTAACAAGCAAATATGATATATATTCTGCATATAGAGCATATAAAGCTTTTTGGCAAGAATAGAATAATAGATTTCTTAAGTGTTGTTAAAATGTTAAAAGATATAACATTTTGATGGCACTTTATTAGTAATTTAATTATTTTCTTCTTTTAAATTTTCTAGAGCAGCTTTTACAGCTTCTACTACAAAAGCAGTAAGAGTACAAAAATTTGTCCAAATTGCGGAAAATAAAAAAGAAACTTTTCTAATAGCAATATATATTATTAATGTTCAAATTTCAATGAAAACATAGAAATATTATAGATTTTATGATATGATATAAAAAATTAAGGAGGAATATAAATGGAAGAAGTTTTTGATATATATAATCGCGAGGGAGAATATTTAGGACGAAAAGAAAAATCAATATGTCATAGTCAAAATCCTGGATTTTATCATAAGCCAGTTTGGATTTGGATTATTAATAGTAACAATGAAATTTTAGTTCAAAAAAGGTCAAAAAGTAAAAAAAATTTTCCGGATCTTTGGGATATGCCTAGTGCAGGTCATGTTGTTGCAGGAGAAACTTCTATTGAAGGAGCTATAAGAGAAACATATGAAGAACTTGGAATTAAAACTAAAAAAGAAGATTATATTTTTGTAAAAGAATATATATATGACCAATTCTTTGAAATTGCACAGGTATATTTACTAAAATTAGATATAAAGATTTCAGATTTTAAGCTACAATCTGAAGAAGTTGAACAAGTAAAGTGGTTAACATTAGATGAATTTCAAAAATTGTTTTATTCTAAAGAATTTGTTCCTTTTAATAATGATTATAGATTAATGGTTATTAATCTTTTTAGAAAAGAATTTAAAAAATATAATATGATTTTAACCTCAAGTGGCTATAATGATGTTAATAATTACGTATCTGAAGATATGATAAAGTTGTTTAAGAGTATTTCAAGAAATAAAAAAATAATGATAATTTCAAATGCTGCTCCTGAAGGTACAGGAAATTATATTGCAAGAGAAAATGTTAAAAGTAATTTTTTGAATATTGGTGCAAGTAAAGTTGATATAGTAGATATTAATGAAGCAAATATACATTCTATACTTGACTATGACATTATTTATTGTTTGGGGGGTAATCCAACATATCTTATTGAACTGAATGATAAATTACCTTTAAAGAAATATCTAATTGAATTTTTGAAACAAGGTATTTATATCGGTGAATCAGCAGGAAGCATAATTTTATGTGATGATTTAAAATGGGTTTATAAAATAAAAAAAGGGACTAAACCAAAGTATGATATTGAACTTGATACATATGAAGGATTAAACTTAACTAATAATAAAGTTTTACCTCACTATAATAAACTTACAGAAATAGTTAAACAAAAATTAATTACTTATGAAAATGAAAATAACACTAAAATTACAAGGCTAGAAGATGGAGAATATATTTTAGAATATTATGAAAAAATGCCCCTATAAAAGGAGCATTTTTTGTAACAGGAACTTTCATTCAGGGAAATCATCATCAAGACCTTCTGCCCAATATTCAAATTCCATTCGATCATTAAAGTTTTTCATCCGATGATATGTAACTAAACCATAAATGATAGCTACTATTCCAACTAAACTTGGAATTAAAAGCGGTATGCAACCAAAGGCATTGCAAAAAATATTAGGGCATAAAAAGATACAAACAACACTTGGTACATATACATCAGTTTTTGAAGAATTTAGTCAAAATGAACTTGAAAAGGTAACACAATATTTTGAAGCACAAGGATTATAAAGAAGTCTGTTGCAGTAAAAAACACAAAATAAAAGTCTACTATCTAGCATTTAAGCTACTTGTAGACTTCTTATTGTATGGTGAGCCAGGAGGGATTCGAACCCCCGACCCCAGGCTTAGAAGGCCTGTGCTCTATCCAACTGAGCTACTGACCCAAGTTCCTAACACAACAAATATAATAACATAAAAATAAGTCAAAGTCAATAATTGCCAAAAAAAATTTTTTGTAGTAAAATCATATAATAACATAGGAGGATAAAATGGAAGAAAGAAATGAACTAAAGATATACAATCTAATATGGTATTTTATAATATTTAGCATATTAGGAATGATAGTAGAGACGCTTTATTGTTATATTACAACAGGTGTTATAGAAAGTAGACAAGGTTTAATATGGGGACCATTTTGCCCGGTATATGGAGTAGGAGCAATTATATTAGTTGCTGGATTAGACAAATTTAATGAAAACTGGATAACACTTTTTATAGCAGGGTTTGTTCTAGGAAGTGTAGCAGAATATTTATTAAGTTTTGGTTTAGAAGCGGTATATGGAATTAGATTTTGGGATTATTCATATATTGCAGAAAATATAAATGGAAGAATATGCTTGCCATATTCGATATTTTGGGGAGTTCTTTCAATATTTTTAATGAGACTTGGAAAACCTTTAATAGATAAATTAATAAATATAATACCAAGAAAAATTGGTAAAAATATTCAAATATTAATAATAACATTTTTAGTTGTTGATTGTTTTGCTACAATATGGGCAATTGAGAAATGTAAAACTGATGTATTAAAACCAGTAGATAGAATCATGCAAGAAAAGAATTATTTTGAGCAAACAAAAACAAATGTAGAAGAAATGTTATTTCCTACAGAAAGAGTATTAAAAATATTTCCAAATTTAAGAATAATACAAGATGGAAGAGAAGTATTTATAAGAGATATAATATAAAAGAGTATAGATTTTTCTATACTCTTTTAAAATATTAAATTTGCATTTGATAAAAATAACATTATTAATCCGAATAAATCCAAAACAAATAAAAATACAATTAGATATAAATTCAATTAATCCTGTAGGAAGCTTATTTCCGAGCAATTTACCAAAAAATATTGCAATTGCATCACTTATAACCATACCTAAAATTGCACCTAAAATTAGTGAAATCTTATAATTTGGATATTGAAGTCCAAGTCCTAAGGATGCTAAAAAAGTTTTATCTCCTATTTCTCCGACCATTATAGTAAATGCAACAATAAAGACATAATTTAAAGAAATAAGTTTAATTTTATCAAGAAATTTAGATTTTTTATTATTATCTGATATAGAATCTTTTTTTGGTAAAAACCCAATTATACCAAATAATAAAAATGTTATATATGTAATTACTTTAAAAATAAAATGCAAAGAATTGTTTTCTAAACTTCCAAGCTTACTACCAAATAAAATTGCAATTCCATGGCTAAAAAATGTACCTAAAGCAATTCCTAATAATATATTTTTTGTTTTGCTTTTTGAAGAAAAAGAAATTACGAGTAATTGAGTTTTATCTCCAAGCTCTGAAAAAAATATAAAAGCAAATGCTATAAAAAATGGATAAATATATTCCATATATCCTCCTTGTATAAATTTAAACTTAATAAATAGATATTCAAAACAAGAAATAATATACATACTACGGAAATCAAAGTTTAAAAATGAATTTGTGTGAAAAGTTTGTGAAAGTTATTTACAACCAAATACATAAATGATAATATCTACAAAGAAAATTTATTAAGGAGGAAACTTTTGTGATTAAAGTAAAAAACATTACGAAAAAATATGGAAGTTTTACAGCTGTAGATAACATTAATTTTGAAATTAAAGAAGGAGAGATTGTTGGCTTGCTTGGAGCAAATGGTGCTGGAAAAACTACGACAATGAATATGATAACAGGTTTTATTGAACAAACAGATGGAAATATATTAATAGACGATATAGATACATTAAAAAAACCTAAAAAGGCAAAAGGTAAAATTGGGTATATGCCAGAGGGTGTACCACTTTATACAGATTTAACAGTTAAAGAATTTGTTTCATATATGGCAGAAATAAAAAAGGTAAATAAAAAAATAAGAAAAGATAAAGTGTCTGAAGTTTTAAAAGAAACTGGGTTAATGGATGTTCAAAATAAATTAATAAAAAACTTATCAAGAGGGTATAAACAAAGAGTAAGCTTAGCAGGAACATTAGTTAGTGATCCAGAAGTACTAATTTTAGATGAGCCAACTGTTGGATTAGACCCAAAACAAATAACAGAAATAAGAAGTTTAATAAAAAGGTTAGGAAAAAATCATACAGTAATTTTAAGCTCACATATATTATCTGAAGTTAGCCAAATATGTGACAAAGTAATAATTATAAATAAAGGAAAGATTGTCGCTATAGATACACCAAAGAACCTAGAAGAAAAGGTTTCTAATGATAATATAGTATATGTAACAATCGAAGATACAGAAAATAAGATAGAATCAATTAAAGAAAAGATAGAATCAATTAAAGATATAAAATTTGTAGAGGAAAATGATGATAAAACTAAAAAATATATGATAACAGGTAAAAAAGGTTTAGACCTAAGGAAAAATATATTTGAAGTATTTGCAAAAGAAAATATAACAATACTAGAAATGAAAAAGGTAGATACGACATTAGAAGATGCATTTATGAAATTAATTGAAGGAGGAGAAGAATAATGTTAGCAGTTATAAAAAAAGAATTAAAAGGTTATTTCTTATCACCAATTGGATATATATTTATAGGTCTTTTCCTAATAATGATGAGTTTAATATTTGCATCAGAAATATTAAATTATTATCAATTATTTGAGTATATATTTTTCTCTGGAGCTACAATTTTAACATTTGTAATTCCAGTAATAACAATGAGAACATTTTCAGAAGAGAGAAAAAATGGAACAGAACAATTATTAATTACATCACCACTTAGTATAAGTAAAATTGTAATAGCAAAATTTATAGCAGCAACAATAGTTGTAATAATAACTTTAATATGTACTTTATTGTATTTTGCAGTACTTGCATATTATGCAATGCCAAATATTCCTATTGCATTATGCACTTTAGGAGGATTTTTGTTGCTTGCAATGTCATATATATCATTTGGTATATTTGCATCTAGTATAACAGAAAATCAAATTGTGGCATTTGTAATTACAGTAGGATTTTTTATAGCATCATGGTTTTTACCACAAGTTAGTTCAATATTTGATAATTTTTCTTTGATTAATATATTTTCAGGATTTCCTTATGGACAAATAAATATAGCTGACACTATTACACTAGTTTCATTTATAGTTTTATGTTTGATATTAACCATAATAGTGTTACAAAGAAGAAAAAGTGTACAATAATTTGAAAGGAGAAAATTATGAAAAATATATTTAAAAAGATTTCAAATGGATTTAAAAAAGTGATATCAGTAATAAAGAAAAAGTGGCTTGCAAAAATGACAACAACAATTATATTAATGGCGATATTTATAGCATTATTTATTTTATTAAACTCAGTAATGCATTCACTAAACTTAAATCCTATAGATATAACGTCAGAAGGAATAAATTCTATTACTGATGAAACAAAAACAAAATTATCAAATATAGATAAACCTATAAATATTTTAATGATGAATTTTTCGGAAGATAGCAAAATATATAAAATTGTAAAACAATACGAAAATGTAAATAAAAATATAAAAACTGAATTAGTAGATTTATCAGCAAGAACTGATTTAGCTCAAAACTATAGTGTAGGCACTCAAGATGGACCAACAATAGTAATTATATGTGGTGATAAAAACAAAAAAATATCAAGCTATGAATTAGCCACATATGATTATACAACTGGAGAAGAAATTGATTTGACGGAAGAAAGAGTTACTGCAACAATTTTAGGACTAATTGCAGAAAAACTTTCTAATGTGTATGTTATAGATAATTATGCAGATGAATATTTTAGATTAGATACATATATGAATTTGCTAAATAGTTATATAACTAAAGAAGCTATGAATGTAAATAAACTTGACATATTAGTTTCAGGAAAAGTTCCAGATGATTGTGATTTACTATTAATAGTATCTCCACTAAAGGATTTTGAAGCACAAACAACAGATGAAATAATAAAATATATAAACAAAGGAGGAAACATTTTATGGCTACAAGGTGCATATGGTAAAGATTTAAGTATGCCAAATGTACAAAAAGTGTTAGATTTATATGGAATTAATGCATTTACAACAGGATGTGTATTAGAAACAAATGCAAATAATAGGTTATCTGAAGATCCTAGGGCGCTAGTAATAAACGTTTCACCAAATGATATAATAGGAACAGAAAATTTAAAAGTAGCATTTTTTGTATCGACAAGAATTAGTACAAAAAATGATGAGGATTTACAAAATTTAAAAGTAACAAAGACAAATCTTGTAACTACAGAATCAACAGCATTATTTAGAAAAGATTTTACATCTACATCTATAAGTAAAATAGATTCAGATGAAGAAGGTCCACTTACATTAGGAGCTATGTTTGAAAAAGAGATTAGTGGCAAAGAAGAAAATAAAATAAATTCAAAATTAGTAATGTATTCAAATGAATGTTTTGCATCAAGCATACCATATTCACAAAACTATCAAGATGGGTGGATTGATTTAGGTAATAATAAAGATTTGGTTTTAAATACATCTTTATATTTAACAAATAGTGAAATAGATATAAATATAAGAAAAAATACCAATATTAAACATTTTACAATGACAGATACACAATACAGAGTAATACTTGCAATAATATTTATTGTACCAGTTTTAATTATTATACTTGGAATTGTTATATGGCAAATAAGAAGAAGAAAAAAATAGAATAAATTTTAAAAGTCTCTCATAAAATATTATGGGAGATTTTTTAATATGAATAATGTAATAAAAGTTGTTTTTGTAATAATAGGAACAATTATAGGAGCAGGATTTGCTTCAGGACAAGAATTATATACATTTTTTTATTCATATGGATTAAATGGAATATTAGGATTATTTTTATGTAACATACTAATTAGCATAATAATATATAAAGTTTTAATAATAATATATAAAAATCAAAAAATAGAAAATTATAAAGAATTTTTAGATGAGATAACAGGACTCTACCCTACAAGAAAATATTTAAATATTAATTTTATAATAAATTCAATAATTAATATATTTTTAATTATTAGTTTTTATATAATGATTGCAGGATTTGGAGCATACTTTTTTCAAGAGTTAGGAATAAGTAGCTTAATTGGATGTGCCATTATAAGTATCATATCATTTATTGTATTTATGACAAATGAAAAAGGAGTAGTTAAAGTAAATGAAATATTAACACCAATTCTCATAGTATTTATAATATTTATAGGAATATTAAATTTTATCAAATTAGATTTAGCAAATATTACTAGAAATATTACAATAACTAATGAAGGTAGCTGGATATTAAGTAGTATTTTGTATTGTAGTTATAATTCAATACTACTTATTCCAGTTTTAATAACATTAAAAAAGTACATATTAAACAAAAAAAATATTGTATTAATCTCAAGTATATCAGGAATTATAATTTTTTTAATTGCTTTATCAATATTTTTTATACTATCTAAGATAGATAATAATGTATTAGAATTAGAAATGCCAGCAGTATATGTAATAGGAAAGTTTTTTGGAGGTTTTAAAAAAATATATGGAATTATAATATTATTTTCTATATTTACAACTACTATATCAATAGGAATAAGCTTTCTAAATAATGTAGCAAAAACAAAAAAAAGTTATATACATATTGCAATTTATATGTGCATAAGTAGTTTGCTAATTTCAAAAATGGGATTTTCTAAATTGGTTACATTGCTTTACCCCATATTTGGTTATTTGGGATTAATTCAGATTTTTAAAATATTAATAAAAAAGTAATACTATATATTGAAAAAAAACAAGAAAACTGATATAAGTATAATAATCATAAAATTAGGAGAAATATATGAAGGATTATTGGAAGGAAACTATAAAACCTGTAAGAAAACTTAATAAAAAGAAGATATCAGTTATTATTTATGCGTTTTTGATAATTATTTCTTTAATTATATTAATTTCTTTATATGTATCAAGCCAGGGATTTAGAAATTGGATTGACAAAAATATTTTAAGAAAAGAAATAACGCAAAATAATGTTACAATAATAGACTTGGATGCAAAAGATAATTATGACATATATGCATATGATAAATATATTACTATACTAAATAGAAATATACTAAGTATATATAATGAAAGTGGAAAAGAAGAGAAAAAATTAGATATTGATATAAATAATGCTATATTTGAAGCAAATAATAAATTTTTAGCCATAGCAGAAGAAAAGGGAAAGAAAATATATCTACTATCAGGTACAAGTGTTTTATGGACAAGTCAAGTAGAAGGAGATATTTCACAAATATATATTAATAAAAATGGATATATGGCAGTAGTAATTACAAATACTAGTTATAAAGCAGTAATAAATATATATGCTCCAAATGGAGATGGAAAACCATTATTTAGTACATTTGTATCAAGTACTAGAGTAGGGGATGTAAGTATTTCTAATGACAATAAGTATTTAGCAATAGCAGAAATAGATAGTTCAGGAACATATATACAATCAAATGTAAAAATTTTCTCTATAGAAAAGGCAATAAAAAATGAAAAGGATTATATTTTATATATACATAAGGCAGATGCAAATCAACTATTAGTTAAATTACAATATCAAGATAAAAATAATTTAGTATGTATGTATAATGATAAAATAGAAATTATAAATGGAGAAGATAGAAAAACATTATTAGATATGCAAAACAAAAAGATAACATTTATGTCTGTAAAATTATCAAATAATATTGTAGCAGTAGAAGAAAAATCATCTGGACTATTTTCAGCAGACTCAATTGTAAACATTATTAGCACATCAAATAAAAGTGAGAGCATTTACAAATCATCTGAGGTTGCAAAAGAAATCATTACACATGGTAAGATAATTGCTCTAAACTTTGGAACTCAAATACATTTTATTAATACAAATGGATGGTTAGTTAAGAAATATATTGGAGGCCAAGAAATTACAAATGTTGTATTATCTAATAATATAGCTGGAATAATTTATAGAGATAAAATAGAAATAATTAATTTATAGGAGGAAAAAATGGGAATAATTATAGATATAGTAGTTTTAGCAATACTTGTACTTACAATATTTTTAGGATATAAAAGAGGATTAGTAAAAGTAGTATTTAAAATGTTTGCTTTTTTAGTTGCATTAATTGTAACATTAGTTTTATATAAACCAGTAACAAACTTAGTTATAAATAATACTACGTTAGATGAAACAATATCAAATATAATAATTGAAAATGGAACAATAGAAAAGACTAAAGATGAAAAATCTAATACAGTTGATAAATATATAGAGAATGCAAAAAACGATATTCAAAATAGTGTTGTAACTTCAGTTGCTGATACTGTTGCAGTAAATCTTGTTAGTATAATTGTTATTATAGCTTTATTTATAGTTACTAGATTATTATTAATACTTGTAAGTTTTTTTGCAGATTCTTTAGCAGAATTGCCAATAATAAAACAATTTAATAAAGCTGGTGGAATTATTTATGGTGTTTTACAGGGTATTGTAATTATACTTGCAATACTTACAATTATATATTTTATATCAACTACTGTAAAAGACTTTGCTGTAGCTAAGTTAATAAATGAGTCTATAATAACAAAGATAGTTTATTATAATAATCCAATTTTAAATATTATTTTTTAATAATTTAAATTAAATAGAGGTGGAATAATTTGAGAAAGATTCAAAATTCAATGTATTCAGATTTTCCCCAAAATAGAAAGAACAAAAAGATTAAGAAATCAAAAATATTTTTAATAGTAGTTTTATTTATATGTATAATTATAGCAAGCTTTGTAGCATATAGTACTTTCAAAAATGGATGGGGATTAAGAGGAATGCTTGCAACTGCGGTGGGACATAATGCACAAACGAAAGATAATTTAGAAGAATTTAAAGTATTATTACTTGGAGTAAGTCAAGACATATCATCAAATCTTTCAGATACAATAATAGTTGCTTCATATAACCCTAAAATGCAAAGAGGAACGCTGCTTTCAATACCAAGGGATACTTATATTGGAAACAATGAAAAAACGGCAGATTCATATGATAAAATAAACGCAGTATATAAAAAAGGACCAGATGAGATACTAGATAAAGTAAATAATATAACAGGATTAGATATAAAATATTATGTTGTAATAGAAACAGAAGCTTTAGCTAAACTTGTAGATACAATTGGAGGAGTTGAATTTGATGTCCCAATTGAAATGGACTATGATGATCCAACACAGGATTTGCATATACATTTAGATAAAGGATCTCAAATATTAAATGGAAAACAAGCAGAACAAGTGGTAAGATTTAGACATAATAATAATGGGACAACTTATTCATCAGAATATGGAGATAATGACATAGGAAGGATGAAGACACAAAGAGCATTTCTAACCCAAGTTTTAAAACAGACAATAAATATAAAAAATATATTTAGAATAAATGAACTATTAGATATAGCATATGAAAATGTTCAAACAAATATTGATTTAGAGTCTGTAAAAGACTATATTCCATATGTTATAGAATTTGATATCAATAATTTACAAACAGGAGTACTTCCTGGAGAGCCTAAGAGAATTAATAATTTATGGTTTTTTAAGTATAATAAGAGTAAAACAAAAGAGCTTATAGAAAAAATGTATGATTATAAAGATATACAAGACGATGTTGAAAATGATTTTGATGTAACTAAAGAAAATACAACATTAAATACATTAGGTGTAAAAAGTAAAGAAGATGTTAAAATAGAAGTGTTAAACGGAAGCGGAAAAAGTGTCAATTTGACTAAAGTAGTAAATATTTTAAAAGACGAAGGATATAATGTATACAAAACAGGAACGACTGCTACAACAAGTAATACTGAGATAAAAAATAGGACAAATTGTAGCTTAAGTATTTCTTCGAACATAAGAGATACCTTAGGAGTAGGATCTATAAAATCTAGTTATAATGCAAATAGTACTATAGATTATACAATTATAATTGGAAAAGATTATAAATAAAAGGAGGAGAGTAAATGGAAGATATATTACTTAAAAAAATAGAAAAAATATTAGACAATAAAAAAGCACAAAACATTACAATTATTAATACAAAAGAAAAGAGTTCACTTGCAGATTATTTTGTTATAGTTACAGGTACTTCCAGTACACATATAAAATCCTTGTCTGACAATGTTGAGCAAGATTTAAAAAAAGAAAATATATATCCAAGAAAAATAGAAGGATATAATACTGGAACATGGATACTTATGGACTACAATGAAGTTATTGTAAATATATTTACAGAAGAGGAAAGACAAAAATATAACTTAGAAGAGCTTTTAGAGAAAGCTCCACATATATAAAATAAAACATAGAATAGAAAATTTTTCTATTCTATGTATATATTAATTTACTTATATTCAAAATATATTTTAAAATCTTAATATAATATTTTTATCCTTTTTGATTTCCTTTTTGTTTTATTACTCGAAGTAATCATTTTATATAAAAGAAATAGTACTATTGCTAACAAAATGATTTGGAATAATCTTACACCAAATTTTGATTTTTCTACATCATTTGCTGCTAATAAATCAGCAGAATATTCTATTCCATCAATTTTATATTTAATATTTCCGATAATTGCACCTTTTGAAATTGGAGCAGATATATTTTCATTTATTGTTATTGTAGGTAAAATATCATTACTATTTTCAGATTTTGAAACTAATGCAGTTATATCTGAAGACATACATAAATTTAAACTTTTTGTGTCTCTTGTAGCTTTTGGAATGTCTATTTGAGTTACAATATCATCTTTTGATTTTATTTTTCTTATTGTGTAATTTTCATATCCATATTCAAACATATTCCTTGAATCAATATATCTAGCACTTAAACCTTCTTGAGTTTGAGTAGCCCCTAAAACAACACTTATTAATTCAAATCCGTCTTTATTGCTAGCTGAAACTAAGCAGTTTTTGGCTTGACTTGTGTATCCTGTTTTTATTCCAATAGCATATTTATAATAATAGTTATCTTTTCTAGTAGTATTATTAAGTTTTAATAAATCATTTGTTGTATTAAACATTCTCTCTTCATATTTATTAGTTGCAGGTATTGTACAAGATTTTTTACATACTATATTTCTAAATGTAGTATTTTGCATACAATATTTAGCAATTAAAGCTAAATCATAGGCAGTAGTATAATGGTTTTCATCATGTATTCCACTTGGGTTTGTAAAATGAGTATCACTACATCCTATTTCCAAAGCCTTAGTGTTCATCATTGTAGCAAAACTTTCTACAGATCCTCCAACGTGTTCTGCTAAAACATAACCTGCTTCATTTGCAGAATGAACAAGAAAAACTTCTAATAATTGTTTTATTGTTAATTCTTCTCCAACTTGAATTGCTGCATTTGAATATCCTGAAGGTATAGCCATAACAGCATCATAACTTGCAGTTACTTTATCATCTAAGTTACAATTTTCTATAGCTATTATTGCAGTTAGTATTTTTGTAGTACTTGCTGGATATCTTTTTTCTTTAGAATTTTTTTCGAAAAGTATTTTCCCAGTTGAAGAATCCATTAAAATTGCTGCTTCTGAATTAATTGTTAATTCTGTATCTGCAGCAAAACTATAATTACTAAATAAAAGTATTATTACGAAAAATAATGTAAAAATTAATCTTTTGAATTTCATATTAAAATCTCCTAAAAATAATATAGAACTAATATATATTATTTTTAGACAAAATTCAATCTTTTTTATTAAAAATATACAAATTATAAGGAGGAAAAAAATGAATAACTTAAATAACAAAAAAATTACAATTGTAGTGGTGATAATTATTATAGGGGTAATAGGATATTTTTTATATAATTATTTTGGATATGGAGGAATGCAAGAAAATATATTAGAAGAAAATAATATTTTACTTTCATATAATGAAGAAAATATTAGTGAGAAAACAAATAGTAGTAAGCAAGAAAATACAATATTTGTACATATTGTAGGAGAAGTAGCAAACCCTGGAATTATTGAACTTAAAGAGGGAGATAGAGTATTTAATGCTATTTCTAAAGCAGGAGGAACTACAAAAAATGCAGATACATCTAAAATAAATTTAGCAGAATTAGTAGAAGATGGAATGAAAATAAAAGTTCCTAATGTTAATGATAAAGATGAGAATAATGAAAATATATCAGAAAAAGAAATATCTATTAATAAGACTCAAAAAACTGAAAAAGAAATAAAAGTTATAAATATAAATACAGCAACTAAAGTAGAACTTGAAACACTTCCAGGAATAGGAGAAGCTACTGCTTTAAAAATTATATCTTATAGAAAGGAAAAAGGGAAATTTTCTAAAATAGAAGATATTAAGAATGTAAGTGGAATAGGAGATTCAAAGTTTGAGAAAATTAAAAAATATATAAGTGTAAAATAAAAGACAAGTCTACAAGATAAAAAGCAGACTTGTTCTAGTATTAGTTTATATATTCCTTAATAAAATCGTATAGTTTATGCATAGGAAGTCCAATAACAGTTGTGTAATTTCCTTCAATCTTATCTACATATATACAAAATTCACTTTGGATAGCATAAGCACCAGCTTTGTCAAAAGGATTGCCAGTTTTTATCCATTTTTCTATTTCTTCATCTGACATATCTTTTAAGTATACATTTGCAATATCTACATCTGTTTTTTGAGTATAATTTTGGCCATCTTGAATAAGAACTGGTAAACTTGTAATTACTTGATGTTTAGCATTCTTCAGGGTATTTAACATTTTAATTGCATCTTCTTTATCTTTTGGTTTTCCATATATTTTATTATCTTTAATAACCATCGTATCAGAGCCTATTACTATTTTATCAAAGATTGCTTTTGCTTTTATGTATGCTAATCTTTTTGATTGCTCTTTTATAGATAATCCATCTTCAAATGTTTCATCTACATTGCTTACCTTAATTTCATAATTTATTTTTAATAAGTCCATAAGGTCTTTTCTTCTTGGGGATTGTGATGCTAATATAATTTTCATTTTAAAATCTCCTTATATAAAAAAAAGAAGAGATAGATACACCGTATCTATCTCCTCGAACATGGTTGCCTCTATAAATTACCTAGAGGTATTTTCGCAAGTCTGATTTCCTACGGTACAAGAAGTTTTGCATGCACTCTGACAAGAAGTTTGGCACTCGCCACATCCGCCTTTATGCAAGGTATTATTCATTGTACTTGTAGTCAATGTTTTAATATGCTTTATTTCTTTCATGTTCTGTGCTCCTTTCATATACAAAAGGGTCTACAAGCTACTACATAATGGTAACATTATGACTACAATATGATATAACTTTTAAATTGAATTGTCAACTAGATTTCATTTATACTATTATATTTTGGTGTATATTTGTTATTGTTATACTTTTTTTTGATATATTGTAAATCAAGCTGTTGTAATTTTTTTGAAGCATTATTTATTGATATATTATATGATTGCCAAGAATCATGTTTTTTAATATTTTTTTTGCTATTAAATAAATAATTGTTTACTTTTCTATTTAAGTCTTCATCATCTTTTATATTATTCAATAATCTAGTAACTTCTAAAATTACATCGGTAGTATCTAAATCTTCTATATAATCAAAGTCTATTTTGCCAGTTTGGAAATATAAATCTATATTTCTTTTTGCTATTAATTTATCAATGTTTATAAAATTAAGTAATACATACATTGTAAGTGCTATTGCTAAATAGCTTTGAAATAGTTTTATTTTTTTCTCTAATATATATAATATTGTAGGAATTATTAGTAAACATTCAGTTACAAGTGCAGTATATACAAATAGTCTTAATCTTGTATATCCATATTTTGCCTCATACATGTTCATTTTTCCAAATGATACAATGATTAAAATAACTGTAAATACAACCATTAATATATTCATAAGTTTTTTATAATTTTTTGAACTATTGCTTTCTTCAAATTTATTTATTTTTGACACTATTACTAATACTAAATTTATAAAAGATAATAACATAAGTTGGAAAAAGCCTTGTCTTGCACTTTGAGAATATACCTGTGTACCAGTTTTATCAAATAAATTTAATAATTGTACAATACTAAAGATAAAATATATTACATTTAGTATTGTTAGCACAGTATTTATTGTAAATATATCTATTTTTATTTCTTTTGGTCTTGATATATTATCCATTACATTTAAAGAGCTATGCTCATTAACTAAATTATATATGAAACTTACAAAATATATAAATAATACAAAGATTATAAATAATCTTAATAATAAATATAAAAATTCCATGCTTGTAAATAATTCTATAATATAATCTGAAACCCAACTAAACATTCTAGCAAAGCTATCATCTGCAGATATTAATAAAAATAATACTATTAATACAATAGGTATTGATATTAATATTGCTTTTATTATTTTTTTAGTAAGTACGGTTTTAGGATTATCTTTTTCTTTATTAGTTACTATAGCTTTTTTCATTAGTTTAAAAGCTTCATTTATAAATTCGAGAGATCCAAATATTATACTAAATATTTTAGAAAGTAATAATGAAATTTTAATATTATCATGTAACATCCATAGTACCATTGTTGCAAACGTTCCAAGTATTACAAATAAATTGGCTATGTTAAATAGCGGATTATTAAAAATAAAATATGTAGCACTTAAAAGTATTATTGGAATTGATAATATTAGTGCTTTTTTGTTTTTGATTTTTTTAAGTTTGTCTAATACGATGTATAATCCTATAATTACTGAGATAGAAAACAATACTGCAGATATTCCTACACTTTGTCTGTAAAATAGTACAGAATGGATTATACTTAAAATTAAACTTACAATTAATGCTAGTTGCATGATTTTATTCCTCCTATATTAAAATATTTACTTTCTTATTTTTTATTAATTCTTTAAAATTAATAGCATCTTCTTTACTTCCTATTAGTTCCCCATAATGAGTAGGAATTACTATTTTTGCATGGATTTTATTTGCAAGGTCTGCAGCTTCTTCATAGTTCATAGTAAATTTTCCACCAACTGGGATTAATGCTATATCACATTTTATGTTTTGAATTTCTTTTATATTATCAGTATCTCCTGCTATATAATATTTAGTAGAGTCTATATTTATTAGATAGCCAACCCAGTTATTTTCTTTTGGGTGAAATGGCTTATTTTCATTATATGCATATGTTGTTTCAAATTCTAAGTCATCTATTTTATAAGAATATCCAGGTTCTACTAAAAGTAAATTTTTCTCTTGTACTAATTTTAATGCTTCTTCTTTAGAAGATTTTACTATTATTATTTTGGTTTCGTTGTTTATAATTTTTTGTATGTCTTCACTTGAAAAATGATCATAGTGTGAGTGTGTACAAAATATATAATCTGCATCATGTGCTGCATTTTTTATTCTAAACGGATCTATGTATATAGTCTTTGACGCATTTATTTTTATACTACTATGACATAAAAGATCTAAGTTTTCCATATGACCTCCTTTTAATTTAGTATATTATATCAATTTAATATTTATATGTCTAGTTTTATAAAAAATAAAAAAGCAAGAAAACTTGCTTTTTAAAAAATTATTCCTCTATTTTTTTAAACATATCTTTTCCAACTCCACATAATGGACATACCCAATCATCTGGTAGGTCTTCAAATCTTACACTTTCTGCTTCATCATCATAAATATAACCACAAGCAATACATTCATATTTTGCCATAATATCACCTCCTTATTTATTTTTGTAATATTTCGTCTGCTAATATTTCAAGTTCTTTAGTAGTGTCTTTTTTCATTCTTGATTTTATTGTAACCATTTTATCACAAATTGTTATATCTTTCATATTATTTAAGATTTCAAGAATACATTTTCCTGCAGTAGGTGCCCAAGTTCCATTTTCAATTATTCCAACTCTACGATTTTGATAGTTTTTACTTTTTAAATGGTTTAAAAATTGTTCCATAGGTGGAAAAACTTCAGCATTATAACTTGATGCTGCTAATATTAATTTATCATATCTAAAGGCATCTTCTATAGATTCTGCCATATCGTTTCTTGATAAATCTGCTATAGATACTTTTCTTACACCTTTTTGTTTTAAAATTTTAGCAAATTCTTTAGCAGCTTCTGCAGTATTTCCATGTATAGATGCGTATGCTATAAATACCCCATCATCTTCCGGTTTATAGCTACTCCAAATATCATATTTATTAATATAATGATTTAGGTTTTCTTTAAGTATTGGCCCATGAAGCGGACATATAATTTTAATATCTAAATTTGATGCTTTTTTTAAAACATTTTGTACTTGAATGCCATATTTTCCGACTATATTAAAATAATACCTACGAGCTTCACAATCCCAGTCTTCATCAGTATCTAGACAGCCAAATTTACCAAATGCATCAGCTGAAAATAGTACTTTTTCACTTTCTTCGTATGTGAACATTACCTCAGGCCAATGTACCATTGGTGCCATAATAAATGTAAGAGTATGTTTACCAATGTTTAGAGTATCTCCTTCATTTACAACTACTTTTCTGTCTTCTAAATTTGTGATATCAAAAAATTGAGGCATATATGTAAATGTTTTTGAATTTCCTACAATTTTCATGTTTGGATATTTATTTGCAATTAATTCTATGTTATAAGCATGGTCTGGTTCCATATGTGATACTACTAAATAATCTGGCTTCTCGCCTGCAAGTTCCCTTTCTAAATTTTCTAACCATTCTTTAGTTGCTCTTTTATCAATAGTATCCATTATAACATTTTTTTCATCTTTTATCAGATATGAGTTATATGATATCCCATTTGGTACAATATATTGACTTTCAAAAAGGTCAATTGTTTTGTCATCAGCTCCTATATATTTTATTGAATCAGAAATGATTATATTACTTTTCATATATTTTCTCCTTTTTACTTAGAATTTATTTGCTTAAAAAGTAAAAATTCTATTAGAGTTTTCCACAATTTGTAACTCTTTTGTGAATTATTACTTTTATTTTTTAGTGTTTTTGAAACTTAAATTAGTCTTTTTTAGGGTCTTTTTTTTCTTTATTAGTTTCTATTTCAAATCCATAGCCATCTAATAATTTATTTACTGATTTCATAATGTCATCTATATTTTCATCATAATCATCTTTTACTAAATTAAACATACATAACCTCCATTTATAGTAAAAGAGAAACTTTTTGTTTCCCTTATTTATTTTCTTCTTTATTAAATTTATTCAAAATTGTTCCAACTACATGTACAATTGCAGTTGAATTTTTATTTGCTATTTCTTTTCCAGCGGCTTTGCCACTTATTGTAATTGAAGCAACTAATGCGCTTGCAAATATTTGAACATTTGAATCTAATCCAAAGCTTTCAGATATTTTTATAGCTATCATGGCACTTAATGCACCACTTAATACTCCACATATATCCCCAATTACATCTGCACATATATTAGCAACTTTAGCTGAGTTTTTAATAAGCTTTAATGATTTTTTAGATCCTTCAACTTTTTTTGTTGCCTTTGCATGGAATTCATCTTCATTTGCAACTGTTACTGCTACACCTATTATATCAAATATGATACCTAATACAATTACTAGAAGTAAAATTAGTATTGCTCCTATTATTGATAATTTAGATACTACATTTGAAGATATAAATGAAAAAAATAAAGATAGTGTAAAAGCAATAAAAAATACTTGTATACACCATTTTTTATTAGAATCTTTATTTTTCGAGTCTGCATTATCTTTCATGTGTTTATTTATTCTCCTTAAAATTATATAATGTTTTAGATGGTAAAGTCTAAGTAAATTTTACGGTTTAGGTCTAGTCGAATTTCTCTATTTTCCACTTGGCATTACTGCCATAGCCGTTTCCGTTTAAAGAAAATATCTACTATGTATAAAAGCAGACACCAGATCGCCACTCAAATCCGTACCTTAATCCTTAGACTTTTATGCTTCTATCGAAGCAAACACTCTAGAAGTTTTCCTTGATATACTTTTAATTATTATTAGTTTCTTTTGCAAATGTAATTTCATACCTGAAAACAAATAATAATTGGCCTAATTAATATTTGTTCAGTTGGAGGTAATCCCAGTACATTCACTCAAAACAGGCTACACTATGCTTTGTGTCTTGGCACTTAGCATAGGTTATACTTAAAAAAATATTTAAGCCTCCGCGAAATCAGGGGGTTATATGTATGCCATTACATACTACCCTAATTTCTTTACTCCCTGAAAGCACGCAAAACTGGCATCTCGCGCACAAACAAGAAACTTCAACGATGTGCCCTTTAGTGGATTTTTAGCCCCACCCTCATAATAATTAGTATAACTAGAATAATGCACCATCGATATTATTATACCAAATTTTGTTAAATTTTCAAATATTTAATCAAACATGATTAGGTTGTTTTTACTTATATTATTTTGAAATTCAAACATTTTTCTGATTTTATAATAATATCTAATTTATTCTTTATTTTTCTTCCATTTTCTTCTATTTAGAAACCGATAAAATTTCTTAAGGCATCTTTTGTTTTTTCTATATCTCCATCGTTTGCAATTTCCAGTACATTTATATTTGGATATTTTTCTTGTATTTCTTTAGACATTTCTAAATATACTCTTTGTTGTTTTATACTATTTTCTGCCTTAAATTTGGCATATTCAGGAACAGCCTTTCCTTCTCTTTGTAGCCTTTTGTTATATAAATCTTCATCTTTTAGATATAAAGTTATGTAATATATGTCAAAGTCTAATTTACTAAAACTATCTAATAATTTTTCATAGACTTTAGTAAATGAATATTCTTTTAATCCTAATCTGCAGTAATTTTCTTCTGTAAAAAATGTTCTATCAAATAATAGGTTTATACTTGTATTTTCGAGCTTTTGTAAATAGTCTAATAAATCTATATACATTTTTTCAGCCTTTTTTAAACCTTCTGGAGAACTATCTGAGGTTCCACTTAATCTATATAAGTTTGTGTATTTTAAACTATGTCTTAAGAAATCTGTTATTGTTGTTTTTCCTGCTCCTTGTGCTCCTTCTACTACTATTAATCTTGAATTTGCCATAATTAATCCCCCTATCTTTAAACGTATTATATATTTTTTAATAGCTTCTGTAAAGATATTTTTTTAGTTATATTTTTACAGATTTTCCATATAATATAGATAAGGTATTGACATTACAAAAAAAAAGAGTTATAATGACCAAGTACTAAATATCGCGGGGTGGAGCAGTTGGCAGCTCGTCGGGCTCATAACCCGAAGGTCGATAGTTCGAGTCTATCCCCCGCAACCAAGAATTTTATTAGAGTCGCAAGAGATTGTGGACTCTTATTTTTTTGACCTTAAGCGTAATTTTGGCGTAAGTGGGGACAATTTGGGGACAGTCCCTACATTTTTATGCATTAAATAGCATATTTTAGCCTAACTAATTTATATTAAACTTTGAAAATCAAAAAAGTAATTTTCGAGAAATTTTGAAAAGAGTTTTTATACGAGCATCTCCTCTAAAACATTACCAGCTTCTTTATTATGAGCTTCAACTGGATGTACATAGAAGTTTAAGGTAGTAGTTATTTGAGCATGCCCTAATCTTGATGCTACAACAGCTACATCTACATTTTTAGATATAAGCAAAGTAGCATTTGTGTGTCGCAAACCATGAAAAGTAATTTTTGGTAAGTTGTTCTTTTCAATAAAAGAACGAAACCAATCTGTAACTGTATCAGGATGCATTGGATTACCATTCCAAGTAACAAATAGCCTGTTTGAGTCATTCCATAAATCGCCAAATCTTTCTTTTTCAGCATCATACCAAGTTTTGTACTTATTAAGCATATTTATAACAATATCCGGAATTCCGACTTTTCTTATTGAACTATGTGTTTTTGGATCTTTTACGAAAATGCCTTTTTCAGATGTGTATTGACTTGCCTTAGTAATATTAACAAAACCTTCTTTAAAATCAATATCTGACCATTCTAAGCCTAATACTTCGCCTCTACGCATACCAGTAAACAATGTTAATATAACAATAGTTTGAAATTTGATTTCTTCATTTTCTAATGCTTCTAATAATTGTTTACATTGAATATCATCGTAGTATTTAATTTGAGGTCTTTGGTGTTTAGGTGGCTTAACTCTGTCAGCTGGATTAAAGGGAAGTATTTGCCAATATACTGCGTTTTGTAGCATTGCATGTAGTAAACGATGATGCTCTAGTATTGTTTTAGAAGATAGACTCTTCATTACAGTCTTTCCATTATGATTTTTACATCTTTTTAATTGATGATCTTTTGAAAGATCATCGTAAAAATTCATAATGTGCGGTGGCTTGATATCGCATAACTTATAATGCCCAAAGTATGGAAGAATTCGAGATTCTAGCATTCCTTTATATCTTTCATAAGTTTTTGGCGATAATTCCTTTTTGCCATAATTTTTAGCCCATAAATCTGTAAATTCTTTAAATGTCATTGAAGAGTTTTGCAAAACGATACCATTTTCAACTTCATAAACAAAGTTCACAAGTTCTTTATCTGCTTCACGCCTACTATTTGCTTTGATGCTCTTAGTATATTTGATTCTGTTACCATAGCTGTCAAAACCATGTGATACAATTAATCTCCATGAGCGTTTGCCTCTCTTTTCAAGATACCCTGCCATTACTTTTTTCACCTCCTTTCAGCATACCTATGGCAAGGATTTTAAGTAATATTAAATTAATATAAAATCATTCCAGAACCTAAAGCTTCATTAGGTCTTGAAATAAATCCAAATTTTTCATAAAAAGATTCTTTTCCTTTTGATGCACCTAAATAAGTTCTAATATTAGGATTAATCTTTTTATATTCTTTTATTTGAGTTAATAAGTTTTCCATTATTCCAGTGCCAATATGTTTATTTTGATACTCAGGAATTACCATTATATCTTGAATATATAAAAATATAGTTTTATCCCCAATGATTCTTCCATATCCAATTAATTTATTATCATCATAAACACATAATGAATATAAGGTATTCTCTAAAGCTGTTTCGACTATTGAATTTTCTCTAATTCCCCAACCTACAGAATCTGTTAAATAATTAAATTCTTCTGCAGAAGGAGTATGCATTATATATTTAATCATATTCTATACCTCTTTCTTAATAATTCTTTCTAGTTTCTTCTATCCATTTTTTAAATTCTTCTTCTGTTTTCAATCCGTTTTTAATATCTTTCTTAAATTCATTAGCTTCATTTTTCCATTGCTCATATTTTTCTAAATACATTGGAATATCAGGATTTCTATTCGCTAACATTTTTTTTGCTGATAAGGTTTTCCTATATAAAGAATTTATTTCATCTTTTTTTAACTTTTCATTATAAGTAATCATTGCTCCAATTTCTTGGCACGTTTTGCTATGTTCATATATGTTGTTACAATATAAAGTATTCTTTTTTGAAGAAGGTATAAAGTAATTACCACAATGTTTACAAATGTATATTGGTGTATTATTTTTTATTAATTCTAAAATACTTATAAAACAAGCAGTTTCAATTACATGACAGTTAAAACAAAGAGATGTAAAAAAATCATCATCATATTCTGTAGGATAATTTCTTATATATTCTGAAATTGCCTTGGCATTTTCTTCAAAATTGCCTGTATTAGGACATGAACCTATATTTAGAAATTTCATTGGTTCAACATCATATGTAAGAGTTATATATGAACTTAATATTATGGACATGTCTGAATAATTAGTAAAATCAGCTTGCTTGTATATAAAAAATCTTTCTGCAATGGAAAAGTTTTCTAAATACTCTAAATTTGATAAGTTATTTATAAAATTGATGATTGTTTTAAACTGAAATTGATAGTCTATTAAAATTTTCTTTCGTTTTTCATAATTGTTTTTACAAACCAAAATGAAGTCTTTTTCAGTTAAAAAAATATTTTCTTTATCGTTAGTAATATTTAATTTTGTATATTCATTAAAGGGGTTACCAATATCTTCATCATCACTATTAAAGACTAAAGCTGGTAATCCATAATTATATATAAATTCTAAAAAAGAATTAAAATCTGTAAAATCATAGTTTAAAAATTTTAATAAAGTTGTTCCTAGTTTATTTTTTTCATCAGTAAAATCAGATTTATATAATTTGCAAATACTATCAGAATAGGTTGAAAGATACTTGGTATATTCTTTTTTTGTTTTAAATTCATCTCTTTCTTTAAGTAATGTATATGTGTCGTCTGCTTTATTATATATTGCATTTACTGTAGAAAAAGCGTCTCTTGTAAAAAGTTCCATATCATTTATGGTTGACATTTTCATATAATAGATTCTGGATACAACATCAAATTTCATATAATCCTCCCTGTTAGCAATTTAATTTTTGCAAAATATGTTGTTAACTGATATCGAAAATCAACAAAGATTATTGACTAATCAAAAATTAACAATTAAAATACAAATTATAAAATTGTTAACAACATTATACACAGCTAATTTTAAATTGTCAATACAAAATTTAAAATTTAGCGATTTAAAAGATGGGAGGTGATTAATATGGCAATAGAGAGAATGCAAAGGACAACTTTAACAGCTAAAGAAGCAGCAGAATATTTAGGAATATCTTATTGGTTAATTACACAATTAGTTAAAAGAAAACAAATTCCGTGTTCTAGAGTTGGAAAAAGAATTTTATTTAGAAAAGAAGCATTAGATATTTATCTAAGCAAAAAAGAAAATGATTCTGTAGAAGAATCTTGTTAGAAAGAAGGGAGGAAATGGGACAAGTTGGATGGATAAAAGTAAATACAAATATATTTTCAAATAGAAAAATTAAAATCCTGCTAAAAGAAAGGGAAGGGGACACTTATTTTAGAATATGGATTCAAATTTTAACTATTGCTGGAGAATGTAACAGAGATGGTGGTTTATATATTAGTGATAATACACCATTTAAAATCAGAGATTTTACAAATATTATTGGAAAATCTTCGAAAACATTTACGAAAATCTTACAAAAATTTATTGATTTAGGAATGCTAATTTATAAAAATGATACATACTTCGTAAAGAACTGGAGCAAGTATCAAAGTGCCGATAAACTTAAGAAAATTGGAAAATCAAATAAAGTGATTGAAGAAAATTTAATTGAAAAAAGTTTTAATAATACAGAAGAAAAGATAAGAAAAGAAGAAAATAGAAAGGAGACCAGAGTAGATGAATCAAATTTTGAAACCCTCGATTAATAAAGATGATTTTATTGAGTGTGAATACTGCCAAAATAAATTATATAGAAAAACAATTGAGTGGGAATTATATGGGACAAAAAGAACAATAGAATTAGATTATGAAAGATGTAATTGTAATGATGCACAAGCATACTGGAATGAATATGATTTAAATAAAATAAGGACGCTAGAGGAAGAAAAAAAACTAGAATTAATGCAAGAATTTTCAAAAAGAGTTGAGAGAATTATAAAAAATAGCAAGATGAGTAAAAGAAATTTAAGTTATAAATTTAATAATTTTGAGCCAAATAATAGTAATAGAAAAATATTTAATAATTTGAAAAACTATAGTGAAAAATTAGTAAATGGTATAGAGAAAAAGGGATTAATTTTGGTAGGAAATAATGGAATTGGTAAGACACATTTAGCTTGTAGTATTGCAAATAAATTAATTGAAAATGGAACACCAGTAATATATGGTACATTAATTAATTTATTAGCAGAATTAAGAAATTCATATGATACAGATAATAATATTTCAGAGATGGAAATTATCAAATTGTATGAAAATGTTGACTTATTAATCATAGATGATTTAGGAAAAGAAAAACCAAGTGAATGGGGATTAGAAAAGTTATTTACTATTGTAAATAGTAGATATGAAAATAATTTACCAGTAATTATAACAACAAATTATAATCAAAATTCTTTAATGGAGAGACTAAGTTTAAATGGAGAAATTGAGACAGCAAAGTCAATTATTTCAAGATTATATGAGATGTGTTATCTTGTAAAAATAGATGATATAGATCATAGAATTCAAAAGAAAAAAGTTAGTAATTGCGACAACAATGACTAACTAAAAAGATTACTTTTTTAAATGTTTTCTATAAAAATTATAAATTATTTTTTCAAAAAAGTAAATAAAAATTGATAAAAAATTAGGACAAGCAAGTAGCAAAATATTTACACACTTGTCCTAATTTTTAAAAGAAAATGAATAAAAGATGAACAAAAAAGATCCCTCGGAGAGCCAAAAGGGTATTAGGGCATTTTGCCCTAAACAGCAAAAAGGGTGTCAAGACACCATGCTGGCGAATAAAGGGCACTTAAAAATCCACTTTATTCGGAGCAAATAAATTTGCTCAAATTTTCTGAAATTCGCTTTCGCTATTTCAGAAAATATAAGATCAGAAATGGAGAAAAAATATGAGAGTAATTATGGATGAATTTGATCATGTCTTTTTACCTTATTGGAAAATACTAGACAAATTAAAAATATTAAATATAAAAACTAAAAATGGAAAAGAGATAAGTCATAAAGATTTGCGAAAGGCAATATCTGTTATGATAAAAAAACATCCTACATGTAGATGGAGAAGTGAAAAAATTAGAAGTAAAAGATATTACATTTTGTTTGAAGGATATCTATGGTTAATATACGTATATTTTCAATCAGAAAAGAAACAAATAGATGCTGATGTAGATTTTTTCAAACTGAGAATAGGAGTATATGAAGAATTTTTAAAAGTAAATCCTGAATCATTATGGAATGAAGATATAAGTTTTTCGGATTTAGAAAATTATTTTCACAGAAAGAAAGATACAATACATAGAGCAATGGTGAAAATGGCTAAAGAAAATTTTGGAAATACTTTTACTTATTATGATAATGATAAATTACTTGTTTCAAAAGAAGGCATTGAATGGCTATGTAAAAATTGTTTCAAGCAAAAGTATTTGGAATTATTAGAAGAATACAAAATGGAATTAACAGAAAAATACATTGAAGCAGGATATGTTTATGATGAATTTTTTGGAATGAATTAAAGGAGGTATCGATTATGAAACATTATTTAAATCCAGATCAAAGAAGAAAAAGTATAAAAGTATGGGTTTCTGATGAAGAAAGAGCTTTAGTTGAAGCTAAAGCATACAATTATGGCTATAGAAGGATTGCACCATATATTAGAGATGCAGCAATTTATGAAAGAGTAACTAATGTAGAAGTAAAAGGAGAAAAAGAAATTCTTAATGCATATGCTGAGAATACTAGAGAAGTTAAAAGTATCGTTAAAGATATAAGACATATTTGTAAATTTGCTACACAAATTTCTGAAAGAGATAGACAGGAACTTTTACATCTAATGAAAGCCATATATAAAAAGCAAAATAAAATGCTAGATCTTATTGATAAAAAACTTGATTTAGAGGTATGGCAAGAAGTTAATCGTAATAAAAATTAAAAATAAATAATGTGTAATTTATTGAGAAAAAAAGATTATTATGATAGAATAACAAAAGTTAAGAGGTGAAATATGATAGAATTAGGAGAGATATATAATCAAAAGTTGAAAAATAAAAAATTTATAGATTTATTTTGTGGACTTGGTGGATTTAGATTGGCCTTAGAATCTTATGGCGCAAAATGTGTATTTAGTTCAGACATAGACAAACATGTAAGTAAGACATATGAAAATAATTTCGGAGATTATCCATTAAGTGACATAACAAAAGTTGATGAGAAAGATATTCCTAAACATGATATTTTATGTGCGGGTTTTCCATGTCAAGCATTTAGTATATCTGGAAAGCAAAAAGGATTCGAAGATACCAGAGGGACTCTATTTAGAGAAGTTGTGAGAATTGCTAGTTATCATCAACCAGAATTATTATTATTAGAAAATGTAAAGAATTTAGAAAAACATGATAGTGGAAGAACTTTTAAAGTAATAAAGGAAAATATAGAAAACATCGGATATAATATGTATTCAAAGGTTATAAATGCTTCTAGATATGGTATTCCTCAATCAAGAGAAAGAATTTACATGGTATGCATTAGAAAAGACTTAGATAATAATAATTATAAGTTCCCTCTGCCTGTAAATAAAGAAAGATGTGTTAATGACATACTACTTAATAACGGGGAAGAAAAACAATATATCATTAACAAACCATATAAATTAAAAGAGAGAAATCAGCAAATAAAAATGTTTAAAGTTTATGACAAGCCAGTAAGAATTGGAACTGTAAATAAAGGTGGACAAGGCGATAGAATATATGATCCAATGGGACAAGCAATAACATTGTCGGCAGAAGGTGGAGGAACTGGTTCTAAAACGGGATTATATTACATAAATAACGAGGTTAGAAAACTACATCCTAGGGAATGTGCAAGATTGATGGGATATCCAGAAAATTATATTATTGATGAATCAGTTAATCAAGCACAAAAACAATTCGGCAACAGTGTAGTTGTAGATGTTTTGCAATATGTAATAAAAAGTATCATAGATGAGGGGAGTATAAAAAATGGATAGTTCAGGGGGTTCAAAAATAGCAAAAGATGGATTTGAAAATGAAAAGGATATTGCTAATAAATTTATTAATTGGAAAGATGATATAGAAGCACAACAATGGTTAAAAACCATGGGATATAATCTAAATGATATTGAATATGTTTATGCAGAAGTTTTACATGGATATAAAACGGATGTACAAGTTCAAGTAACAATAAAACTCAAAAATATTATTGATGCACAAAATTTACAAGTAAAGTTAGTAAGTAATGCAAAAGGATTCAATCAAATAGATAAAAGATGGATAAAAAATTATGCTGAAATGTGGGAAATGCCTGATAATATAGTTAGATTGCTAAAATATTATACGGGAGAGTTTGAACCATATAAGAAAGATACAAGAGATAAAAGAAGAATGTTTATGGATGAATTTTCAGAACAAGAACAAAATGAAATATTAGAATACTTTGAACAAAATAAAATGCTTATTATCTTAGACATTGTAAAAGGAAGGGGAAAATTTGCAGCCGAATGGATTTTAGTTGCACAAAAGTATGAAGATATATTTAGATGGATATTGAAGCCTATAAATGTTGCTATTAATCATTATAGTGAAGGAAAAGTAGAAATAACTAATAGAGGAAACTTGAAAATTGGAAGAATTGGAATGCAGAGGAAGGGTGGAGATGCGGGAAGAGAAACCGCAAATATGTTACAGTTTAAAGTAGATCCAATTGAATTGTTTAATTTAAATTAATATAATTTTAGTACAAAAGAAAAGTAGAATGAGAAGAAATCATTCTACTTTTCTGGTCTAAAGGGGAGAAAAATGGAAGAGAACACAAATTATGAAGTATTAATTCCTAATAATATGATTGAAAATAAGGCAGAAGACGCATTAGAATTTGCATTAAAAAATGAGAAGATAAGAAATGTTGCGATAACTGGGCAATATTCTTCAGGAAAATCAAGTATGATACAATCATATTTTGGTAAATATTGTAAAGAAAAGGAATATTTAAATATATCATTAGCGACATTTGAGAAAAAAGAAAATGCAAATGAACCTATTGAAGAATCTAATTCATTGGAAAGAGTTATAATAGAAAAGTTATATTATTCTTTTTTAAAAAAATATGATAAACAAGAAAATATAAAAGAATCTATACTAACAGGTATTCTTGTTGCATTTATTAATATAGGAATATACTTATTTAATATTGAAGCAATAAGAAATAGTTTAAATGATAACTTTTGGACAACTCTAATATTTATTTTCTTAGAAATAATATGTTTAACAAGCATAATAGGATGTTCTATATCATTTGTAATGAATTTTCAGAAGATTAAATTGAAACTAGGAGATGTTGAAGTAGAAGTAAATCATAATAGTAAAGAAACTAGCCGTAATTTATTAAATGAGGAAATAGATTTTATTGTAAAAATTATGAGTATTGCTAAATATAAGTATATTGTATTTGAAGATTTAGATAGATTTCAAAATCCAAAGATATTTGAAAGATTGAGGGATTTAAATATTACATTAAATTCGACATTAAAGAATAAAGTGAAATTTATATATGCGATAAAAGATGAAATGTTTATTGCAGACAATAGAACTAAATTTTTTGATTTTATTATACCTGTTGTGCCATATGTGTCTTATGAAAATTCAGGAGAAGAATTGTTAAAAATAATAAGAAAGCATGGATTGGAGAATGAACTGTCCGAAGATTTTATTTTAGATATTGCACTATATATACCTGATATGAGAATATTAAAAAACACAATAAACGAATACATTATTTATAAGAAAACTCTTGATAAGAAGCCACCAAATTATGAGAAATTATTTTCTATTTTATTATATAAAAATACTTGTTCACAGGATTTTGCCAAACTACAAAATAAAGACGGTGAAGTATATAAATGTTTTTCTAAAAAAAGCGAAGTAATCGAGAAATATATTGAAGAAAAACAAGAAGAAATTGAAGACAAAAAGAAAGAACATAAAGAACTAGAAAAGAATTTAATATCCAAAAACAGTATTAAAGAACTTGCAGTATATTATATGAAAAGTATATCTAAAGATTATCAAGTGACATTAAAAAGCATAGAGGGAAAAGAAGTAAGAATACAATTAGGTATGAATGTAGAGAATATTTCAGATAACATTTTATTTTCAGACAATACAACAATAGAATATGTATATAATGGAAGTTGGAAAACAGAAAATTTATCTAATTTTTTCAAAGAAAAGTGCCCAGGATTTTTTGAACAATATGAGATTTTTAGAGAAGGTGTAGATGATATAAAAGAAAAAATTAGCATGGAAATAGGAAAGATAAACGAAGAGATTGATAAGATAAGAGAATGTACATTAAGTGAACTATTGCAAGAGAATGGAAAAATTGTAACAGTAAGTTTAGGGAAATATAGTGATTTAATTAAATATTTGCTAAATAATGGCTATATTGATGAAAATTATAGTACATATATTAATAAATTTCACGAAGGAAGTATTACAGAGAATGATTATAATTTTATAATGAATGTAAGAAATGGAAAACAAAATAATTATAAAGATAAATTAGACAATACTATAAAAATAATAAAAAGACTAAAAAATGCAGAATTCAAAAAAGAAGAAATATTGAATATAGATATATTAGATGTTCTGATTGAAAATGATCTATATGTTGAGAAAAAGAATATATTTTTTTCAACACTAATAAAATCAAATAGATATGTAGAATTTATTAAATATTGTATATGTGAATCAGAAACATTTAAAAACAAAAATAAAATGATTACAAATTTATGCAAATTAGATAAGGACATATTGAACAAAGTGCAAGATTCTAAAATTGAAAATAGATATAAAAATTTCATTCTGGAAGATATTATAATAAAAATAGAAATAGATAATTTAAAAGAACTAAATAATATAGATGAGATACTTAAATATAGTGAAGAAAACAACCTACTAAAAAAGGCAAAAATAGTTGATATAAAAGATAAAATTGACCAATTTGATATAAAGTATAATAATATTTCTGAATTTAAAGATAATATTGATTTATATAAATACATTGTAGAGAATAATAAATATAAGATTAATTATGAAAATATATTAGAAATACTTATGAACGAAAGTAAGAGTAATAAAGATGAAATAGAAGAAGAGAACTACTATAGTATATCTAAAAATAAACAGTTAAAAAAATATATAGATGAAGATATAGAATTTTATATTGGTAATGTATATAGTAAATTACCTAAAAAACAAAAGAATCCTATAGGGATAGTAGTAGATCTACTAAATAATTCTAATATGAATGCTGAAAGTAAACGAAAAATTATAATAAAAGAAATTAACAAAATTGAAGACATATCAGAAATACAAGACAGTGGCTTATGGAAAGTTATATTTGACAATAATTTAGTAAAATTAGGATGGAAAAATATAAACAATTATTATGAGAAATTAGGATTAGATGAAACATTAATAAATATATTTAATGACAAAGAAAAAAGAAAGTTATTATTACAAGATAATATAAAAATTGAAGATAATAGTAATTCAGAATTTATAAGAGATTTATTGTTATCTAATAATTTAAATGAAGAGGCACATAGTTTAATATTAAAAAATAGTGAATACAAATTAAGTAATGTTGAAATAAGCGAATTAAAAGAAGAGAAACTTCTGAAATTAGTAAATAATAAAAGAATTGAATTTAGCAATGAGATGATAGAAAAGGTGAGGGCTTATTCAGTAAAAATGCTAATAGCATTTATAAAGAATAATTATAATAATTTTTATAAAGAAATTGATAATGATAGTATTGTATTTAATTTGGAAGAAATAAATGGAATTCTTGAATCAGATGTTACACCAAATATGAAAAATAAGTGTATTAATATGATTCGAAATGATGAAATAGAAAGTCTACCAATAGTTTTATTAGAGAATATTTCATTAGTATCTATAAATAATAACTTAAAAGATAATATAAGTGAAGAAATTCTATTAAAGATTATTATGAATATACAAAATATAGAATCAAAGATAAAATTGATAAACTTAAATTTTAGTAAAGTAAGTAGAGATAATATAGATATATTACTAAAAAGTTTAGGTGAGGATTATTATAAAATAATTGTTAACAGAACAAGGCCAAGTTTAAAACATAATGAATCTAATATATTACTATTAGAAAATATCAAAAGTTTAGGATATAAAATTAAACATGAAACTAATGGGCAAACTATAAAATTAAAAAATACAATTAGATAATAATTATTGTATAAAATTTCAATATATAAGATATTAACTTAAATTCATTTCGTTGTCAAAAGGTGTTATTTATGATAGAATGCTATCAAATAATTATATTTTTAGGAGACCAATTATGAAAATTAAGTGTTTAATTTGTGGAAACATAATAGAATCAAAAAGTGTACATGATTTAGCATCTTGCAAATGTGAATCGTGTTATATTGATGGTGGAAGTTATTATGCACATATAGGTGCAAGAGACTTTAATAAAATTGTTAAAATTTTGGATGATGGAATAGAAGTTAAATGTTGCAATTAATATATGAATAACAAAAGAAAGGCAAAATAGTAATGTGATTAATTTTACAAGATTATTTTGCTTTTTTTGATAATTAATTACAAGTTTCGACAAATTATTTAATTAAAAAGTAATATAATATTAAAGTAATAATATATGTAAAAGGAGTCAAGTAAATGAATATTGTAGAAAATGGAGTAAAAGTAGATTTTCACATACATTCTATTGCATCTAAACATAAAGAAGAGTCAGGAAAAGTTGAAAATTCGACAATTGATAAATTGGATATATTAATAAAAAATCTAAATGATAGACAAATCAATATGTGTTCAATTTCTGATCATGATAATTTTGATATAAATATTTATAAAGCTTTAAAGAAACAAGAAAACAAAGGATCTATAAAGAAAGTTTTACCAGCAGTAGAATTTTCAGTAAAGTATGATTCAAAAGTAATACATATTATTACAATTTTTGAAGATAATGATGACAATAAATTGGAGAATATTAACAAACTTATATTTGATAATAAGAAAAATATTCCATTATATGACCAAGAAATGTCATTTTCAGAAGAAAAATTTTTAGAGATATTAAAGAAAATAGATTTAAATGTTGTTATGATTGCACATCAAAAAGAAAGTTTAACAAGTAATAAAATAAGAAACAATGATGTTATGTCTTTAGGAAAAGAAAAATTTAATGAATTAGTATTTATAGATTATTTTGAATCTTTTGAATTCAAAAACAAAAGAAATGAAATATTTAATAAATATTATATAGAAAATAATCAAGAAAATTTAAATAGTGAAGATTTAAGATTTATTACTGGAAGTGATTGTCATAAATGGAGTGAGTATCCATTAGAAGATGAAAAATTCTCTTTTACTTATTTAAAATGTTTGCCAACATTTAGAGGATTGGCAATGGCAATTACAAATACTAAAAGAATAAAATTAGTAAATAGCTTTTTTTCAAATAGTGATAATAAAGTTGATAGTATAAAGATTTCGATTAATGGTAAGGAAAAAAATATTCCTTTATCAAGAGGAATAAATGCGATCATAGGAGATAATTCAATAGGAAAATCATTATTACTTCATAAAATAACTAATTATGAATACTTAAAAGATTCAAAAATAGAAAAGAAGTATGAAGAGTATTTAAACAAAAATAATATTCAACTTGAAACATCTATTTCACAAGATAAAATATATAGAGTTGATAAACAGGGTGCAGTAAGGGAAATGTTTGAAAAAAAGACTTTTAATGTAAATGGATTTTTAAATGAATATTTTCCTCCTGTACCAAATGTTGAAAAATATAAAACTAAGGTAAAGGATGAAATACATAGATATATACAAGATATAAAGGATAATTATGATTATAGAGAAAATAAAAAGAAAATATCTAGTTTTTATATAAAATATTTTGAAGAAAATGCAAAATCATTAAATCTTCAAAAAACTAGAAAGAATTTTAAAGCTAAAATCCAAAAACTAAATAATATTATAGCTGAGTTTGAAGATATTAATTTGAAGCTAGATAAACTAATTAAAAATAAAGATGTTTTTGAAGATGATGTTAAATTATTGGAAGAACAGAAGAATATTTATTATAAATTGATAGATAAATATAATCAAGAAATTGAAAGGTGGAAATTTGAAAATAGTAAGATTAAGATTGTAAATGATTGCTTAGGAAAATTGGCACAGAAGTTACAGAAATCTAAAACTGATAATACAAAGGCAATAGAAAATTACGAAAACACATTAGAGACATTCGAAGATAATATCGTAAATTTATATTTGCAATCAAAAAAAGAAAGAATCTATTCTGCGAATATAAAGAAGGAAATAATTCCTATAGAATATAATAATGTTGGTACATATAGATTTATTAATAAATGTGATGTTGAAGAAGTATCAAATGAGTATATTATAAAAAGTATTCAAAAGGTATTAGGCAAAAAAATTAAAGATATAAATACTTTAACAGAAGATAATATTTCAGAGAAGCTAGAAGGAGAAGACTTTTACGAAAAATTAGATAATTTAGAGAAAGAAATATACAAAAAGATTGAATCAGACTTTAAATACAAGCCAATAATAAATAACTTAGAGGATAAAGATATTACTAAAGAATTGTCAGCTGGATTTAATTCAAAGATATATTTTGATATATTATCCGAACAAAGTCAAAAAGATGGTATATATATAATAGATCAACCAGAAGATGATGTATCACAAAAGTCAATTAAAGAGTATTTGTTAGAAGATTTTTATAATATGAGTCAAAATAGACAAATTATCTTAGTAACGCATAACCCTCAATTTATTGTAAATTTAGATGTTGATAATGTCATTTATCTAGGAAAGAATGAGGATAATGAAATTATAGTACAAAGTGGAGCATTGGAGTATTTTAATGAAGAATATGATATGTTAAAAATTGTGGCAGATAATATAGATGGAGGAATTAGTTCTATTAATGAAAGGTGGAAAAGATATGAAAAAAATATATAATTTTGAAGAAAATGAGGAAGCATATGCAATTTTTTTTGAAGAAACAGAAGTATATACAATTAATAAGGATAATTTAAAGGTAGATGGAACTAGATTTTATGAAACTTTTTTTAGCGAATACTCTATTGGCGATACCATAGAATTAAATAAAGGCAATAGTGTTGATAATAGCAATAAACTATCAATTGCTATTTATGATACTATAAACAAATTGATAAATGAGATAATTAAAAAAATAGATGAAGAAAAAGAGGAGTAAGAAGGCGAAACAATCGCCTTCTTTGAGAGTATAGAAAAAGTTGTGTAAATAAATCCTTCCGTGATAAAATATAAAATATCAAGGAGGGATTTTTTCTATGGGTAAAAAAGTAGAAAAAGAAAAAAATGAATTAGTAGAGGAGTTTTTTAGAAGAAATGATCCAAAAAATATTAAATCTATGAATGATATGTATGCAGCATGGAAAGATTTCTTTGCTCCTGCTTTCCAACAATTGCTAGATGCAGAAATGGAGGCTAAAATTGGTTATTCTAAAAATGAAAGAACAGATAATAACAATTATCGAAATGGATATTATCCAGAAAGAACTGTAGCAACAGAAATGGGAGATATTCCAGTAAAAGTACCTAGAGATAGAAATGGAGAAATTGACTCTAATTTAGTTCCTAAATATTCACGAACAGCAAATGGATTTGATGAAAAGGTAATATCTATGTATGCTTTAGGAATGTCTGATAAAGATATTCAAGAACAAATAAAGGAAATATTTGGTTGTAATCTTTCACCAGACATGATAAGTGATATAACAGATAAGATTATACCAGAAATACAAGAATGGCAAAAAAGGAAACTAGAAAGTGTTTATCCAATAGTATTCATAGATGCAACACATTTCCATGTCCGCGATAACGGACAAATAGTAAAGAAAGCTGCATATGTAGTGTTAGGAATTGATAAAGATGGAATGAAGAAAGTATTAACAATAACAATAGGAGAAAATGAAAGTGCAAAATATTGGATGACAGTATTAAATGAACTCAAAAATCGAGGAGTACAAGATATTCTAGTATTATGTGCAGATGGACTAACAGGACTAAAAGATGCAATATCAGCTATTTATCCTAAAACAGAATATCAAAGATGTATAGTACATCAAATAAGAAACTCATTAAAGTATGTTCCATACACAGATAGAAAAGAATTAGCTAATGACTTAAAAACAGTTTACAAGGCAAGTACAGAAGAAATCGGCTATACAAATTTATTAGAATTAGAAGAAAAATGGAAAAATAAATATCCTGGTGCAATTCAAAGTTGGATAGATAATTGGGATGTACTTTCCGTATTTTTCAAATTCTCAGCAGAAATACGAAAAATAATGTATACAACAAATGCAATAGAAAGCTTAAATAGTACATATAAAAGGATTAACAGAAATAGAAATGTATTTCCAACAGATATGTCTTTACTAAAAGTTCTTTATCTTTCAACATTGAAAGCAGAGAAAAAATGGTCAAGAATGGTTGATAAATGGGACTTATGTTTGTCCCAATTTAGAATTATGTATGAAGGTAGAATATAGTTAAAAGCCTAAAATAATAGGCTTAAGAAGAAATTTTCTTAAGTCCTATTAATTTTACACAACTTTTTCTAAAAAATTGATTTTTTAGAAAAATATTATTAAAATAAACATAGTTATAAAAATATTAATTTTTTCAAGTTATCAATCGGAAGGAAATCCGATTTACACAACTTTTACGATATTCTCCTTCCTTTCTCCTTTTTGACATTTTAAAGTGCAATTTTATATTTTTAAAGTGCAAATTTTGCACTTTAAAATGAAACATTATTATTACAACATCCCATAATCAACTGCACCCCATCTACAAAACCATTCCTATAATACTTCTCATTCCAATAATCAATATAATTCATAAAATTCTCATCAAGAAAACCAAGCTGTTTTTGAACATATTTCCTATCTTTTTTAGGAACACGTTTTAAAATCCTTTCAGAAATCTCATCAAAATAAATATGATGTTTTCTATCCTCATCACAAGTCAAAGAACATAAATCCTCCTCTCTAAAATTTAACCAATCTTTTAAAATATCATTATTAACCTCTCTAAAATTATTCATTGTTAAAACCTCCATTTTTATAAATTTCAAAATTTAACACATCAAAACACAATAAAACTTGCAAATACAAATTCAAAAATCCATTGAAATTTCATGTATTTGATGCCTCAAAAAACTGGGGACAAATTGGGGACAATGCTAGCAAAAATAGACCTATTTTAACCTAATTCATAATCACACCAATTTGCTATAACCCTATTAAAACCAATAAAAACTCAAGTTAACAAAATTTCTCAAAAACACTTATTAAATTCTCATAACCCGAAGGCTACAAGTTTGATTTTTATTCTGCAAACACTAAAAATAAAAAATAGGAGTGACTACTTATGTTTTTTTGCCGATTTATAGAAAATTTTAAAAATTTGTGATATAAGATATAATAGAATTAGAAAATAATGAAATTTGTTAAAGATAGAGATTGATAAAAATCTAATATAACAAAAAAATCTACCTAACTCAATAAAAACTGTTGAATTATTAGAAGCTTTCCAATGGAATAATAAGTAATAAAGGATGAAGAATATATGAACGAAAAGGAATTAATATACGAAGGAATTGAAACTGCGTTTATTAACTATAATAATCAATCGAATGTAGCATATAAACCACAATTTATATCAAATGATTATAAAGAAGGAAGAAAGGTAATATCAACTCTAGAAGACGAACTATTAAAATGTGATAAATTTGATATTAGTGTAGCATTTATAACAGATGGAGGAATTGCACCATTATTACAAACATTAAAATTACTAGAAAGCAAAAATATTAAAGGAAGAATTCTAACAACTGATTATTTAGGTTTTAATGATCCTAAAGCATTAAAAAAATTAACTCAATTCAAAAATATAGAATTAAAAATGTATATGACAGAAAGTTCTGGAGAAGGATTCCATACGAAAGGATATATGTTTAAAAACAAAGATATATACAGAATAATTATTGGAAGCTCTAATATGACTCAAAAAGCATTATCTGTTAATAGAGAATGGAATACTAAAATTGTATCAACAGAACAAGGAGAGTATGCGAAAGAAATTCTTAGTGAATTTGAAGGATTATGGGAATCAAAGTATACCTTAGCGTATGAAGATTTTATTGAAAAATATGAATTAAAATATAAAATAATAAAAGAACAAAGAAGAATTGCGAGCTCTAAGGCAATACCAACTATTAAAGAATATAAATTACAGCCTAATGCTATGCAAGTAAGTTTTATAAATAATTTAAATAAAATAGTGGAAATGGGAGAAAATAAAGCTTTATTAATTTCAGCTACTGGTACTGGAAAAACATATGCTTCAGCTTTTGCGTTAAGAGATGCAAAACCAAGAAGAGCACTATTTTTAGTACATAGAGAGCAAATTGCAAAACAAGCGATTGAAAGTTACAAGAAAATATTTGGAAAAACAAAAACTTTTGGATTGCTTTCTGGAAATTCTAAAGATTTTAAAACAGATTATTTATTTTCTACAATGCAAATGATGAGTAAAGAGGAGATATATACTAAATTTAAAAAGGATGAATTTGATATAATTGTTATAGATGAAGCACATCGAGTAGGCGCTAGTAGTTATCAAAAACTTATACAATATTTTAAGCCAAAGTTATTATTAGGAATGACTGCATCACCTGAAAGGACGGATGGATATGATGTGTATAAAGAATTTAACTATAATATAGCATATGAAATTAGATTGGAACAAGCATTAGAAGAAAATTTTCTATGCCCTTTTCATTACTTTGGAATAACTGACCTAGAATTTGAAGGGGAAACGATAAATGAAGAAACAAAATTAAGGGACTTCGCAAAATTAACAAGTGATGAAAGAGTTAAATATATAATAGAGCAAATAGAATTTTATGGACATTCTGGTACAAACATAAATGGACTCGTTTTCTGTAGCTCTAAAAAAGAAGCTCAGATACTAAGTAATAAATTTAATGAAAAAGGATATTTCACAGTAGCACTTACTGGAGAAGATTCACAAGAAAAGAGAGAAGAAGCAATTAATAGATTAACTTCTAAAAATATTGAAGAAAAGATAGATTATATTTTTACAGTAGATATTTTTAACGAGGGTGTTGATATACCAGAAATTAATCAAATAATAATGTTAAGGCCAACAGAATCTCCAATTGTATTTGTACAACAATTAGGAAGAGGGTTAAGAAAAGCATCAGACAAAGAATATGTAGTTATACTTGATTTTATAGGAAATTATAAAAATAACTTTATGATTCCAATAGCATTATCAGGAGACCGCAGTTATAATAAAGATAATATACGTAGGTATGTGTTAGAAGGAGATAGAGTTATTCCAGGATCTTCAACGATTCATTTTGATGAAATATCTAAAAAAAGAATATTTGAAGCGATTGATAGCGCTGATTTTACTGATATAAAATTAATTAAAGAAAATTATACTAATTTAAAAAATAAATTAGGGCATATTCCGTCATTGTTAGATTTTGATAAATATGGTGAAATGGATGTATTAAAAATTTTTGATAATAAGAGTTTAGGCTCGTATTATAAGTTTTTAACAAAATATGAAAAAGATTATAAAGTTAGATTATTAGAGAATGAAGAAAAAGTTATTGAATTTATATCTAAAAAGTTAGCAAGTGGAAAAAGAATACATGAATTAGAATTATTAAAAATTATGATTACAGAAGATGTTCAATTATTTACAAAACTTAGGGATAAACTTTCAAAGATATATAATATAAATATTACAGAACAAGAAGAAAGAAGCGTTATAAATATATTGACTAATAATTTTGCTTCGGGTTCAAGTAAAAATACATATAAAGAATGTGTTTTTATTGAAGAAAAAAATAATAATGATTATAGTAAAACAGAATCATTTAAAAATATGTTAAATAATCAAGAATTTAAGAAGATCTTTGAAGAACTAATTGAATTTGGAATTAGTAGATATAATCAAAATTATAGTAAAAAATATCAAGATACTCAGTTAGTAATATATCAAAAATATACATATGAAGATGTATGTAGACTATTAAATTGGAGAAATAACGAAGTTCCACTTAATATAGGTGGATATAAATTTGATAAAGATACAAAAACATTTCCTGTTTTTATTAACTATGATAAAAATGATGAAATTAATGATAGTATAAAATACGAAGATCACTTTGAAAGTAGTAATAAATTAATAGCTATCTCCAAAAGTGGAAGAAATATAAATTCAGAAGATGTACAAAATCTTATTAATGCAAAAGATAGGGGAATAAAAGTTGAATTATTTGTTAGGAAAAATAAAGATGATAAAATCTCAAAAGAATTTTACTATTTAGGTAGAATGAATGCTACAGGAAAAGTTAGAGAATTTATTATGCCTAATACAAATAAAACAGCAGTAGAGATAGAGTGGATATTAGAAGCGCCTGTAAGAGAAGATATATATGAATATATAATAGATTGTTAATGGAGGAGTAAAATGAAGGATATAAAAGTTGTTGCAGCAATTATTATTGATAAGAATAAAATATTTGCTACTCAAAGAGGATATGGAGAATTTAAAGATGGCTGGGAATTTCCAGGAGGAAAAATAGAAGAAGGAGAAACGGCAGAAGAGGCACTACTTAGAGAAATACAAGAAGAGTTAGATACTAAAATAAGTATTAAAGGTAAAATTGATACAGTAGAATATGATTATCCAAAATTCCATCTTTCAATGGATTGTTTTGTATGTAATATAATAGAGGGAGATTTAATATTGAAGGAACATGAAGCGGCAAAATGGCTTTCAAAAGATGAATTATACAGTGTTGATTGGTTACCAGCTGATAAAGGATTAATCGAAAAAATCAAAAGTTATATATAAAATGAATATAATGGTAAATAAAGATAGCATAGATAAGTAAAAAATAGAAAGGAAATTTAAAATGCTAACCCAAACACAAAAATTAAAATCAATATTTAATGAACAACAGATAAATGCAATTAATGATATAATTGAAGAAATAGAAAAAGATGGACAAGAATATAAAACAATAAACTTATGGAAATTTGATCAAACTATTGGAGGAATAGGAGGATATAGTCAAGGGTGCGATCCTGCACGCTCAAATCCGCTTCAAGGAACAGAATTTAGAAATGCATATAGATGTTTACAGTATATTAGAAGTTATATTGATATATTAAATATCAACTATACAGCAAGAGATATAATAGAAAATTGTGGACATCATTTTGAAGAATCAATAAAAATATATTTAAAAAGAACCAAGAAGGTTAAGTGGATAAAAGTTAGTAGATATCCATTAGGGAAACTATTAATTTATATAGCTGATAAAAATATATTTGAAGAAGAAATTACAGAAGCATTAAAGCTATTTGTCGATCTATATAATATATCAAAGCATGAAATATTATCAAATGATGAATTAGATAGGACGTTCCATGCTAATGATGCCATTATTTGTTATTTTGCATGTAGAATTGTGGGTAAAAAAATATTGCTAAAAATAGATCCAAAAACAGAAAACGAAACATATGAAATTAATTGGAATAAATATGGTATAAAAATTAATAGATTTTAGATAATATAGATACAACTTTTAAATAAGTTGTATTTTTTGTCGAAATTTATAGCTTATCTACAACATTCGACAGATTTTGCATTAAAAAGTTGATATTATATTTAAGGGGGATATATATGAGAAAAAACAAGGTAAAAATAATATCAATTTTATTAATTGCTTTAAGTATAAGCTCAATAGGAGTCAATTCATATGCTCATTCTGGAAGAACAGATTCAAGTGGAGGACATAGAGATAATAAAAATAAAAGTGGTCTAGGAAGTTATCATTATCATTGCGGAGGACATCCAGCTCACTTACATACTAATGGAGTTTGTCCATACTCATCTAGTTCATCATCAAGTAAAAGTAGTACTTCAAGCTCTTCATCAAGTACAAAAACAACATCTACGGTGCCAACTACAATAGTAGTAACAGATATTAAAATAAATGAAAATGTAACTAGTATGAAAGAAGGAGAAAGTCAAAAGTTGACTACTATAATAACACCAGATAATGCAACGGATAAAAGTATCACATGGAAATCAAGTGATGAAAACATTGCAACAGTTAGCAGAACAGGAGAAGTTGCTGCAAAAAAATATGGAACAGTAGATATAACTGCAACTAGTTCTAATGGAAAAACAAGTACAATAAAAATAAATATAAAAGAAGAAAATAATGTTATAATAAAGTCATCTACAACGAGTAAAACGAATGTTACAAATAATACTATAACTAATAATCAAGAAGATTCAAATCCATTAGGAGGAATTCTCATATTAGGATTATTAGGTGGAGGAGGATATTGGGGTTATAAAAAGTATAAAAAATCGAGATAGTATGGAGATGATTTTATGAAATTTGGTATGAGAAAACCAAGTATAAAAAAGAGTATAGCAGCGAAAACAATGGGGAGAGCAAAGAGAAGTATAAAGAAAGCACTAATACCTGGTTATGGAAAAAAGGAAGCGGATGGATTTAAAATCTTAAAAAGGTAGCATATAATAAAATATATAATAAAACAAGTTTTAGTATATGGAATTTATTTAAATAGTAAGGAAGGAAAATATCAAAGAGATGTGTTACAAATTTCCAGATAATAATTTATTAGTAAAAAATGATGAAATAAGCGAAATAAATTATGATATCGAAAAGAAAAAAATAGAAAGATTTTTTCAAAGTTATAAAATTGATATAGATTGTAAAGATGTATACATAGGCATTAATTCGATAACTTATGTAATTGACTTGAAATGCAAGACCAAAGTTAGTACAATTAAAAGTTATAAAGAAGATTTGATATTAAGTTTTAATGTAATTGATGTGGAATTTCAAGTTGCAATTAATGGAACATCTTATTTAGGAATAAACTTAATAAAAAAGAAAGAAAAGATATTAATGTTAGGGGATTTAATACAGAGCAAAGAATTTATTGAAACTAAACAAAGAATTCCTATAATAATAGGAAAAGATTTTAATGACAATATGGTAATTGAAGATTTGGCACAATTACCACATTTATTAATAGGTGGAACTACTGGAACAGGTAAAAGTAATTTTTTGAATGCATTTATAGTAGAAATCATATATAAATTGAAGCCATCAGAAGTAAAATTAGTATTAGTAGATACTAGAAAGACGAATTTTCAAAGATTTAATACATTACCACATTTATTAATTCCTGTTATTACAGAATCACAAAAGGCAATTGGAATGTTGGCGTATTTAATACAAGAGATGAATAATAGATATAAATTATTTGAAGAAAAGAAAGTAGACAATATAGACAGCTATAATAAAATTTCGGTAGAAAGATTACCAAGAATTGTAGCAATTATAGAAGACTTTTGTGATTTGATGATAGAAACAGAAAAAGAGATAGAAATATATGTACAAAGATTGATACAAATGTCTAGAGCATCAGGAATAAATTTAATTATATCTACACAGAGACCGTCTACAAATGTAATAACTGGGGTAATAAAAGCAAATATACCGTCCAGAATAGCGTTTAAGGTACCATCACAAATTGACTCAAAAACTATAATAGATGTAGCAGGAGCTGAAGAACTTTTAATATATGGAGATATTCTTTTTACTAAAGTGGGTGAATACAAAATAAAAAGGCTTCAAACTCCATATATTAGTGATAAAGAGATAGAAGATATAATGAGAGAAATTGAAAGAGATAATGAGCTATATCATGATATAAAAATATTAGAATCAATAAATAAGGATAATAATAATTCTAATAGAGATTACAATATTGAACAAGATGAAGAAGAAATAGATCCATTTTTATTAGAAGCAATAGAATATGTAATACAAATCGGACAAGCTTCAACTTCATTTATACAAAGAAGATTTAAAGTGGGGTATGCAAGAGCAGGAAGAATAATAGATCAAATGGAAGAGAGAGGTATAATATCTGGATATCTAGGAAGTAAGCCAAGAGAAGTTCTAATAACATTAGACAAGTGGAAACAATTAAATAATGGATATAATATATAATTTAATAAAAAGAAAAAATTATGGAAGAACTGCACAAAGGTTTTTCCTTTTTCTTTGGTTTCTTTGTCACACTTTGGTTACACTCACCACAAAAACAGTCACATTTTAACCAAATTGAACACCTCCAAACAAAACGAAAATTACCAATTAGCTTACTCTAACAATACATAACAAAATTACAGCAAACTCAGCAATATCAAGGTTTGCATGTTTCACAACCCGAAGGTATTAAAATACTAGCTAAAACCAGATTTAATTAAATTACAAAGCTTGTCAACTCATTCTCATAATCCTACTATTAGACAAACTGATAACTGGCTTAAAAATAATAATGCTACTTTAAAACAATATTTTAAACAAATTAGTCCTACAAATATAAAAAATATATACCATACAAACTTATATTAGAAATTGTATAGACCCTCCAGACAATAATATTAATTATACAAATGAAGAATTAGCGAAATCAACAAATGAAATGATACGAATTATTAAAGACAATAATTTGACTAATTTTACATAAAATGATACAATAAAAGATGTAACTCGTTGATTTATTTCATGCGCAATTGCGTAGGAGGTGACTAATGTCTATGAAAGCATATTTAAACACTGACGATATTAAGGCGATGTACATTGATTTTGCTGGAAATACCAAAGGAATGAACTCTTTTATAAAAAGAGCCAAAGACGTTGCAGAAAAAGTCGGAAATGAATATCTTTATAAAGATGAAGAAGCTTTGTTTAAGGTTTTTGAGTATCGGTTTAGAACTGAGTTTCAGGCAAAAAAGATATACAACTTTAGTGACTTAATGCAGTTTACAAGTGCAGACATAAACTTATAAGATTGCAAAAAAAGCGTGAGGACTATCCCCACGCTTTTTTTTAGACGTTATAACCTAATATTTTTTCTCTGATTACCTTTGCCTTTGAATATGTTTTGAGTTCAAACTGATTAATATAATTTGAATCATCAAGCATAGACACATCAACTGCTACAATTTCTTCTGAATTGAATTCTTTAACAATACCATCAATAATAATTTGAACATTATCAGATGGCTTAAGCTTAAGAGAATAATTTGAGACAATAATAGGATTGCTAATAAACCTTTCATAAGATGCATCTTGTATTGGAGTATCTAATATCCGAACAAGCTGAAAGTTATTACTAAAATCAATAGATCCGCCAGCATTCCTAGAAAGTGCAGTATCACCAGTATTTGATGCAATACATACAGCATTTGCAGAAACATTTTGAAAAAGTTCTCCATTTACGTATTCAGTAAATGAAATTTTTGAATAATTATTCCCTGCTATTAGTACTTCATTTAGTGCATAAAATTCAGCAGATTTGCCATTGATTAAGTTTATTGTTATTGTAGGAATATAAATTTTTCTTGTGTTAATTTCCTTTTCATAACTTATATACTTAATCAAAGCAAAAATTTCATCTGGTGACAGGTTTTGAAGAAATCCAAGCCTTCCTGTATGTACTCCAGCATAAACCTTATCTTTACTAAAGAGTGTTGATGTAACAGCATCAATAAAAGTCCCATCTCCTCCAATGGCAATTACTAAATCACCATCGCTTGTTTCTGTAAGAGAATCTTTACTTAATTTCCGAATTGTACCTGCGATATGTTCGCTATTTGGGTCATTTCGGATAAATAATGTAAAAGTTTTAATGTTATTTTTCATTTAAAGTCTCCTCCTTTTTTGTTTAGAAAATTTTCTTAAAACATAACTACAAATTTAATAGCAATATTATATCACAAATGGCAAAGAAAATCCACAATTTATGTAAAAATTGTGGATTATTAGTATTAATATCCAATTATTTCGTTATATATTTTAATTGCAAAATTATCTGTCATGCCAGATATGTATGAAATTATTGCTTTATAATAATCAGTAGATTTTGAAAGATCATATACAACCTTATTTTTTAAAGACAAATCTCTGTTTTGGATGTTTGAGTAAAGCTTTAACCAATCAGAAAAAGTAGTATATAAATTTGGATGGAATTTTTTAATTTTCTCTAACTTATTAAAAGTATTTCTACCATCGTATAATGATTTTAGTAAATTATAAATATCATCTAATACTATATGAAAATACATATCTGAAGCCTCAACCTTTGGGTGTAAATATATATGCTTATAATTAAAATCTTTAATCTTATCTAATAAAGAAAGTGCTTCATTAGAAAAACAAAGACCTTTATCTAGTGAAGAGTTTTGACATAAATCATAAACCAAATCATTAATTATAATTGTATTATTAATCTTTTTATCTGATGAATAACTTAAAAGATCATATAATTCTTCTAAATGATTATCTAATAAACCTAAAGTAATTGCATCTTCAATATCTCTTCCAATATATGAAATTTTATCTGCAACTTTAACAACGCATCCTTCCCAAGTATATGGCATATACTGATTTGGATATGTATAATCTTTTAAGTCAATAAATTCATCTCTTGGTTTAATCAAATTTTCATCTATTTCACCACAATGAGAAATTATTCCATCACGTACTGCATAAGTTAAATTTAGGTTTTGTTTATCACTATTAAAATCATCTAATAATTCAATATTATCAACCATATTGACACCATTTTTCTCATGCCAAAATGTTTGGCCAAGCTCTCTTTTACATATATTAGATAATATTTTTTCACCTCTATGCCCAAAAGGTGTATGACCTAAATCATGAGCAACTGAAATAGATTTGGTAAGCTCAGTATTTAATCCTAAATAATTTGCGATTGTATAACTTATTGACTCAACATGATTTACATGTTCAATTCTAGTACAAACATGATCATTGCTAGGTGAGAAAAATACTTGAGTTTTATGTTTTAATCTTCTATATGCATTACAATGAATGATTCTAGTATAATCTCTTCCAAATTCAGAACGTATATCATTATTTCTATTATATAAGGGCCTAACTCTTGAAATCATATTATCCCACTTTGGATTTTTATTATTTGCAGCTTCAAATTCAAACTTTTTTTCCATTTAATTACTCCTATTAATATATAATTAGTATATAATTTATAGAAAAATAAATCAATAAATATAGAAAATAATTGACAAAAACTAATAAAAACATTGAAAAAATCATGGTTTTATGATAAGATAATACAGCAAAATAAAAAAGGAGGTAATATGTTAGAATTAAAAAATATATGTTTTGAAAGAAACGGCAAAAAAATATTAGATAATATAAATATAAATATAGATGAAAATAAATTTATTGTTTTTACAGGTCCTAATGGATCAGGAAAATCTACATTAGTAAAAATAATAATAGGAATAGAAAAGCCTGATAAAGGGCAAATCATATATAAAAGGCAAGATATCACAAATATGTCAATAGATGAAAGAGCAAAATTAGGTATAGGATTTGCATTTCAACTTCCTGTAAAATTTAAAGGAATAACAGTATTTGATCTTATAAGATTATCAGCTGGAAAAGAAATAAATAAAAAAGATGCATGTGATATTCTAGCAAGTGTAGGATTATGCGCAAAAGAATATGTAGATAGAGAAGTTAATTCATCACTTTCAGGAGGAGAATTAAAAAGAATAGAAATAGCAACTGTTGTTGCAAGAAATTCTGAACTTACAATATTTGATGAACCTGAAGCAGGAATAGACTTGTGGAGTTTCACAAGTTTAATAAAGGTATTTGAAAATATAAGAAAAACAATAAAAGGTACAACAATAATTATTTCACATCAAGAAAGAATAATAAATATTGCAGATGAAATTATACTTATTAATAATGGTAAAATAGAAAAAACAGGAACAAAAGAAGAGATGATGAGCACTTATCTTAAAGAACATAAATGTTGCAAACTAGGAGGTGCTTGTGATGAATAATATTGATAAAGAATTATTAAGTAAAATTTCAGATATAAATGGTGAAATTAAAGGTGCATACAATATAAGAAAAAATGGTAAAGGTATAGAAAGAAAAGTAACAGAAAATATAAATATTGTTACTAAAGAAGACAAATCAGGAATTGATGTATATGTAAAAGAAAATACTAAATTTGAATTTGTACATATACCTGTAATAATAACAGAAAGCGGACTAAAGGATTTAGTATATAATGACTTTTATATAGGTAAAAATGCGAATGTTGTAATTATAGCAGGATGTGGAATACACAATGACCATCATAAAGATTCACAACATAATGGAATTCATAGATTTTTCTTAGAAGAAGGAGCAAAGGTTAAATATATAGAAAAGCATTATGGACAAGGAGAAGGACTAGGTAAAAAAATATTAAATCCTGTAACAGAAGCTTACTTAAAATCAGGAAGCTCATTAGAGATGGAAACATACCAAATAAAAGGAGTAGACTCAACTATAAGAAAAACTAAAGGAGTTCTTGGGAATAATACAAATTTAGTTATATTAGAAAAAATTATGACACATGGAAAACAATATGCAGAGACAATTTTTGAAGTTGAATTAAATGGAAGAAATTCAAGTACACATGTAACATCAAGATCTGTTGCAACAGAAGATTCTAAACAACAATTTATGTCAAAAGTTATAGGAAATAATAAATGTTTTGGACATGTTGAATGCGATGCAATAATTAAAGATAAGGCGTCAGTTGTAGCAATACCAGAGATTATTGCAAATAATACAGATGCTAATCTAATTCATGAAGCAGCTATAGGAAAAATTGCAGGAGAACAATTAGTAAAATTAATGACATTAGGACTTACTGAGAAGCAAGCAGAAGAAGAAATAATAAAAGGATTTTTAAGATAGATAAATATTGTAAGAGATTCATTATATTGAATCTCTTTAATATTAGCAAAGACTTAAATGTAGAAAAATGTAAAATATTGCGATGAAAAATGCTTGCATTGATAGATAAAAGATAATATAGTAGTAGCTATCTGATTTTACAAAAGAAAGGAGTCACTATGCATAGTGAAGAGATATTTCGGGGGAATATTTATGCAGCAAGAAAAACTATTAGAAGCAGGAATTAATTATCCGATAAAATTAGAATATTATAAAACTATAAATAAAGATAAAAACAATGAAGAAGCTTATGGAATAAAAATAATCAAAACAGAATATAAAAATGATATAAATATTGAAGAAGAAAATATAAGATATATAACATCTGATGAAAATCAAGCAAATAAAATATTAACATTGTTTAAGGAAAACGAGGTTACACCTATTGCAGCACAAGATATTATTGATGATATGCAAGTAGAAAAAATCTAAAACTTTTTTAAATTACTTGCAAAATATACTAACTTGTTCTAGAATACTATATGCAAACTAAATTGGAAGGAGAAGCTTTTAAATGGCAGATAAATTAATAATAGTAGAATCACCAGCAAAAGCTAATACAATAAAGAAGTTTTTAGGGGGAAGTACAAAAGTTGTAGCATCAATGGGTCATATTAGAGATTTGCCTAAATCTAAACTTGCAATTGATGTTGAAAACGATTTCGAACCTGAATATATAAATATAAGAGGAAAAGGAGATTTAATAAAATCTCTAAAAAAAGATGCTAAAAGTGCCAAAAAAGTATATATAGCAACTGACCCTGATCGTGAAGGAGAAGCTATAGCTTGGCATTTATCAAATATATTAGAGCCAGAAAAAGATAAAATTGAAAGAGTAACTTTCAATGAGATAACAAAAACAGCTGTGCAAAAAGCTATAAAACAGCCAAGGCAAATTGATATGAATGTTGTGGATGCACAGCAGGCAAGAAGAGTATTAGATAGAATAGTTGGATATAAAATGAGTCCAGTTTTATGGAAAAAAGTTAAAAGAGGTCTATCAGCAGGTAGAGTTCAATCTGTTGCTGTTAAATTAGTAGTAGATAGGGAAGAAGAAATAGAAAACTTTATTCCAGAAGAATATTGGAACATTTATGCAAAACTTTTAGATACAAAATCTAAAAAAGAATTTGAAGCTAAATTTTATGGAAAAGATGGTAAAAAACAAGAATTAAAGTCTAAAGAGCAAGTAGATGAGATTCTAAAAAATATAGAAAATGCAAAATACATTGTAGATGAAGTAAAAATAGGCGAGAAAAAAAGAACACCTGCACCGCCATTTACAACAAGTACAATGCAACAAGAGGCATCTAGGAAATTAGGATTTACATTAAAGAAAACGATGTCAGTAGCTCAAGGATTATATGAAGGTATTAAACTTCCAGATAGAGGATATGTTGGATTAATAACATACATGAGAACTGACTCAACTAGAATTTCAGAAGAAGCAAGAACTGCATCAAAACAATATATTTTAAGCACTTATGGAAAAGAGTATTATGAAAATAGATATTATAAGACTAATAAAGATGCGCAAGATGCACACGAAGCAATAAGGCCAACATATGTGGATATAAACCCAGAAGATATAAAAGACGTGCTTACAAAAGATCAATATAAATTATATAAATTAATATATAATAGATTTATTGCAAGTCAAATGTCAGCTGCAATCTATGACACAATTTCAGTAAGTATAGATGCAAATAAATATAATTTTAAAGCAAATGGACAAAACTTAAAATTTAAAGGATTTATGACTTTATATGTTGAAGGAACTGATTCAGATGAAACTATAGATGAAGGAATGCTTCCGAAATTAAAAGAGAAACAAGAAGTTAAAAAGAAAAGCATAGATTCAAAGCAAAGCTTTACAGAACCACCATCAAGATATACAGAAGCAAGCTTAGTAAAAGCATTAGAAGAAAAAGGAATAGGAAGGCCAAGTACATATTCACCAACAATAACAACAATATTAGAAAGAAGATATATAGAAAAAGATAAGAAACAATTAGTACCTACTGAACTTGGTAAAATAGTAAATAAACTTCTTACAGAAAACTTTGAAGATGTAGTAAATGTAGAATTTACTGCAAAAATAGAAACACAATTTGATAATATTGCAGAAGGTAAAGAAGTTTGGAAAAAGATGATAAGAGAGTTCTATGGACCATTTAAAGAAAATCTAGACAGAGTTGAAAAAGAATTAGAACATGTTGAACTTGTAGATGAAGTATCTGATGTAGTATGTGAAAAATGTGGAAGAATGATGGTATACAAATATGGTAGATTTGGTAAATTCTTAGCATGTCCAGGATATCCAGAATGTAAAAATGCAAAACCTATAGTAGAAACAATTGATGTTCCTTGCCCAAAATGTGGAGCAAAGGTTCAAGTTAGAAAGACTAAAAGGAGAAGAAACTATTATATTTGTGAAAATAATCCTGAATCCTGTGATTACATTTCGTGGAACAAACCAAAGCTAGGTGAGAAATGGAATCCAGAAGAGGCAGAAGAGGTAAAAAAAGAAACAAGAGCAAAAACGAAGACTCAAGCAAAGAAAAAAGTAACAAAAAGAAAAACAAGTAGAAAGAAATAGAAAAAATCTATTTCTTTTTTGTGTTGCATAAAATAAAAAAATGATGTATAATATTAGACCAGTAAAAACCTATTAAGGAGATAGAAATGATAGAAGGTCCAAACAGAGATAACTCATATAATAAAGAGAATATAAAAGATAGAGAAGAAAAGTTTAAAACAAATATAAAGAAGATGAATGATTTTAAATATAGAAGTTTTAAACAAATTGTTAATTCTTTTTATAATGATGAAATAGAGAATATAGAAATAGAGCAAGAAATTATAAAGGACAAAGGCGATATAGATATCCAGCCAGAAGTTATTTATGATAAACTAACTGGTGACATGAAAGTACAATTTAAAATTGGAAATAGTAAAATGTACAAAATAAAAGATTTATCTGAATTTTATAATATGATGCTTAAAAGTGAAAGATATAGATATGGCTCTAAGTTAGAATTTGTACATAGAAAACAAGCATTTAATAAACAAAGTCAAGAATTATTAGAATTTATTTTAAAATATGCAGAAATAATAAAATATGTAAATTCTAGTTCAAATTCAAACTACAGATATTACGGAAAAGCATTAAACGAAAATAGTATTATATTAAATAATACAGGTCTAGATGAGCTATTTGAAATATTAAAAAATAGAAAAGTTGAATTTGAAAAAGATTATAATCAGTGTATGGTAGATTTTATACCAAATAACCCAAATATAGAGTTTTTATTAGAGAGTATTGAAGATAATGAATATAAAATAACGCCAAGTATTGATATTTTTAAAGTTACAATATTAAAAGGAAAAGAATATATATATATTCTTCAAGATAATAAATTATATAGATGTGATGAGAAATATACAAAAACAACAATAAAATTATTAGAAATATTTAGACAAAACTATTTAAAAGAAGTTATTTTAGGAGAGGAACAATTAAAAGAGTTTTTCTCAATAGTTATGCCAAGAGTAAGTAGTAGTATAAAAATTAAGGGTATAGATGAAGAAAAGGTAGAAAAGTATAAACCAAAGGAATTACAAGTAAAGGTATTTTTGGATTTTGATAAAAATGATTATTTGATTGCAGAAGTGAAATTTTGCTATGAAAATGAAGAATTTAATCCATTAGATGAAAAAGCAGTTATAAGAGCATCTAGAAACATAGTAGAAGAAAGCCAAGCATTAAATTCACTTAAAAAGACAGGATTTATGTATAATCCTAACAACTTAAAGTTTATTTTGCCAGATGTAAATAAAATATATGAATTTTTATCAAATGATATAAACTATTATTCACAAAAATTTGAAGTACTAGTAACAGATAATTTTAAAAATAAACAAATAAAACAGCCTAAAATTGGAACAATTGGACTTAAAGTAGAAAATAATTTATTATCTATTGATTTAGACAAATTAAATATAGACTTAGATGAGTTAAGAGATATAATGGAAAGCTATAATTTAAAGAAAAAATATCACAGATTAAAAAATGGAGAATTTTTAAGTTTAGAAGACAATAAAGACATTGAGTTTATTGATAAATTAATTACTGGAATGGACATACAATATAAAGACATAAAAGAAGGAAATATAAAACTTCCAATATACAGAAGTGTATATATAGATAAAATATTAAAAGATATAGAAAATACAGAAATAATTAAAAATCAAGAATATAGAAATTTAGTAAATGGTATAGAAAAAGATAAAGTAGAAGATATTAAAATTCCAGAAGGTTTAGAAAATGTATTAAGGTTTTATCAAAAAACTGGTTTCAAATGGATGAAAGTTTTAGATAAATATGGATTTGGTGGAATTTTAGCAGATGACATGGGACTTGGAAAAACAATACAAGTTTTATCTGTAGTAATTTCATATATAGAGCAAACTACACAAGAAAACAGAAAAACTTCAATTGTTGTATCACCAAGTTCACTAACATTGAACTGGCAAAACGAAGCAAATAAATTTGCAAGTAAATTAAACACATTAGTTATACAAGGGAATGCACAAGAAAGAAAAGATAAAATAAAACATATTGAGGATTATGATTTAGTAATAACATCATATGATTTATTAAAAAGAGACATTGAGTTATATGAACAAAAAGATTATTGCTTTAGATATATAATAGCTGATGAAGCACAATATTTAAAAAATAGTAATACACAAAATGCTAAATCTATAAAAGAAATCAAAGCAGATACAAGATATGCTTTAACTGGAACACCAATAGAAAATTCACTTTCAGAATTATGGTCAATTTTTGATTATATAATGCCAGGGTATTTATTCTCATATAGAGATTTTAAAACATTATATGAGGTTCCTATTGTAAGAGATAATGATTTAAATGCAATGAAAAAATTAAAAATGTTAATAGAGCCTTTTGTTTTAAGAAGAACTAAAAGAGAAGTTTTAACAGAATTACCTGAAAAAACCATAACAATTTTAAAAAGTGAAATGAAAGAAGAGCAAGAAAAAATATATATGTCATATCTAGCAGATGCTAAAGAAGAAATTGCAAGCCAAATAGATATGAAAGGATATGAAAGAAGTCAAATAAAAATTTTAGCAGCACTTACAAGATTAAGACAAATATGCTGTCACCCAAGTTTATTTATAGAAGGATATAAAGAAGGAAGCAGTAAATTAGAACAATGTATGGAAATAATAAAAGATGGTGTTGCATCAGGACATAAGATTTTACTATTTTCAGGATATACTTCTATGTTTGAAATTATAGAAAATGAATTAAAACAAGCTGATATACAATATTTTGAATTAACAGGTGCAACAAAAGTTGAAGAGAGAATTAATTTAGTAAATCAGTTTAATGAAAATAAAAATGTAAAAGTATTTTTAATTTCATTAAAAGCAGGTGGTACAGGGCTTAACTTAACAGGAGCAGATATGGTTATACATTATGATCCATGGTGGAATGTATCAAGCGAAAATCAAGCAACAGATAGAGCATATAGAATTGGTCAAAAAAATAATGTTCAAGTATATAAATTGATTACTCAAAATTCTATTGAAGAGAAAATATATGAACTTCAACAAAAAAAGTCAGCTCTAATAGACAATATGTTAGATACTGAAACAACATTTATAAATAAATTATCAAAAGAAGAAATTATGGACTTATTTAAATAAGGAGGAAAAATAATTTGGATAATAAAGAAAATAATTTATTGAAAAAAGGGTTAGAATATAGATTAGAAGAATTAAATATTGAAAGATATAGAAATTTATTAAAAGAATTAGATTTAGTTATAGAAATTTTAAAATACTACAAACTTCTAGATAATAATCATATTGAATACAATAAAGAGGAATATAAAGAAGTACTAGAAAGGTTTAAAAATTTGCAAGAAGAGAAAAAAAGGTTAGATTCAAAAGTGAAAACAAAAAGAGAAGGAATAGAAGAAAGATGATTAAAGACTATATAACTATAATTGGTGGAGGATTAGCTGGATGTGAAGCAGCTTATCAAATTGCTAAGAGAGGTATAAAAGTAATATTATATGAAATGAAACCTAAAAAATTTTCCGAGGCACATAGTAATGAAGACTTAGCAGAGATTGTTTGTAGCAATTCTTTTAAATCGAATTTGCTTACAAATGCATGTGGGCTTTTAAAAGAAGAATTAAGGATTTTAGATTCATTATTAATAAAAATAGCAGACAAAACTAAAGTACCAGCAGGTCAGGCATTAGCGGTTGATAGAGAAAAATTCTCAAGAGAAATAACAAATATAATAAAATCGAATCCATTAATAGAAGTTATAAATGAGGAAATTACAGATGTAAAAAAAATAGCAAAAGAGGGTATAGTTATAATAGCAACTGGTCCTCTTACATCTGATAGTTTATCAAAAAATATATCAGAATTAATTGGAAAAAATAAGTTATATTTTTATGATGCAGCAGCACCTATTGTAACTAAAGAAAGTATAAATTTTGACATTGCTTTCTTTGGCGATAGATATGAGCAAGAAAAAAGAAAAGATGAAGATATAGCAAAATGGAAAGAAAGACTTAAAAGTTGTAATCCAAGTTATATAAATTTACCAATGAATGAAGAAGAGTATAATATATTTTATAATGAACTTATAAATGCAGAAATGGTAACTCTTCATGATTTTGAAAAAAGAGAGATATTTGAAGGATGTATGCCACTTGAGGTAATGGCAAAAAGAGGAATAGATACATTAAGATTTGGACCACTAAAACCAGTAGGATTTGATGATCCGAGGACAGCAAAAAGACCATATGCTGTAGTACAATTAAGACAAGATAATTCTCAAGGAAGTATATATAATCTTGTAGGATTTCAAACAAATCTTAAATTTGGAGAACAAAAAAGAGTATTTAGTTTAATTCCAGGATTACAAAATGCAGAATTTGTTAAATATGGAGTAATGCATAGAAATACATATGTAAATTCTAGTAAATTATTAGATAACACTTATAAATTAAAAGGTTTTGATAATATATATTTTGCAGGACAAATAACAGGTGTTGAAGGATATGTAGAATCTATTTCGTCTGGAATGGTAGCAGCTTTAAATGCAGTAGAACAATATAATAAAACAAACAAAAAAAGAGAGTTTCCAAAAGAAACAGTAATTGGTGCTTTAGCAAATTATATAAGTACACCGAATGAAAAATTTCAACCAATGAATGCAAATTTTGGAATACTTCCCAAACTTGATGAGAAGATTAGAGATAAAAAATTAAAGTATCAAAAGATGGCAGATAGGTCTATAAGAATAATATAAAACTAAAAGATGTAATATTACCAATTTATTACATCTTTTTTACATTTAAGTAAAGTTATTGAAAAAAGTTTACATTGTGTTAAAATTAATTAGAATATGTCTATATAAAATAACTGCAAGATATGAAGTAGGAGGAAATTAAATGGAAAATGAGCTAATAAGTATATTAGAAGAACAAATAAATGAAGATATATCAAGTGTTAAAAAAATAATAAATGAACGAGAAAAATCATCAGGGGAATTAATTAAAAATTATGAAAGATTATTAAGAAATAAACAACAAGCAGAAGAAGAAATAAATAGTAATGGAGTAGGAAAAGAAGAGGCAGAAGTTGATTTAATAAAAATAAATGAAGAATTAAATAACATAAACATAAAAAGAGAATCTATTAAAAAAGAAGTTTATGACGAGATTAGTAAAAAGAAAAGAGACTTAACAAGAGCTAAAAATTTAGTAGATAGAAATAAAGAAACTACAGAGGAAATTGCTAAAATTGATATAGATATAAATACATTATTAAAACATAAAGAAGAAGCTGAAAAAGAGCTAAATAAAAATGGAGCTGGAAAAGAAGAAGCAGAAGCTGATTTAATTAAAATACAAAAAGAATTAACAGATAAACAAAATTTAAAACAAGAAAAAAATAATATTATAGAAAGTTATAAAAGAAAAATAGAAAATCTTATAAGTAAATATAATATAGAGGACATAACAAAAAAGAGAGAAGAAATAAAAAAAGATCAAGAAAAAACCGAACAGCAAGAAAGAAGAAATAAAGCAGAAAATGAGATAATTAATGAATTAGGTTATGCAGGATATATAAGATGGATGGAAAAGTCTGCTAAAGTAGTAGTAGATAATGAGGAAGAAAGAAAAGAAATTAAAGAGCTTTTAGATTTACGTAGAGTTCATTTTTTAGAGTTAAAGGGAGATAAATTTGAAAAATACACGGAGTTCAAAAATAAAGCCTTGGATTTATATCTAAAAGGTGAATTGGATTTATCTGAAATGCAAATAGAACAACAAGAAATAGAGCTAGAATCAGAACCAAATCTAGAAGAAAATTCAGAGGCAGAGGCAGAATCAGAGCCAAAACCAGAATCAGACTTAGATTTAATAAAAGATCAGGGACAAGATTTATTAAAGCCAGAACAAAAACCGACACAAATACCAATACAAGAACCAACACAAAGACCAATACCACCCCAACAATTGAAGCCAATAACGCCACAACCAATACCACAGCCACAACCAAAGCCAGAAACAGAATTTAAATTAGGTAAAACTGCTTCAATTGCTATGGCAGATAAAGTTTACACATTTGATACTAAGCAAGTAAAACAGGCTATGAATAAATCATATAATGAAATATCAGCAATGTTAGATAACTATTTAATTGGAGATGAAAAAGCACTAATACAAAAATTAATAACAAAGAATGAATTTGATCCAACAATATTAGCAATAATTAATGATGCAGGTGCAATTTATCCAAATGAAAAACAAAAATTAGTTAAACAATATGTAGATAAATGCTTAGATCCAAAAGAAAAAAGTGAACTTAAAATAGAATATGATACAAAAGAATTATCAAAAGTAAATTTATTTAATAGAATCTTTAAAAGAGAATTAAATAGCCAAGAAAAATATAAAATGATAATAAGAGCAAGCGCTGCCCAATCTAAAGATATTGCCGAAGTTGATGGTGAATATAAAATTGGTGCAATGGAGAAATTTATTTCGAAATTTACTAGAAAACAACCAATGGCATTACCAACACGAGCTGAAATAGAAGCTGCTTATGCATATAACGAAAATATTTATGGAAAGAATAGAAAAGAATTTAAAGATAGCATGAAGATAGCAAAAGAACAAATATCTAAAGATGGATATAAGGAATTAAATAAATTTGCTAAGAAACAAAATAAAGAAGAAAGCAAAAAATATTTTAAAGATGAAGAAATAGAAGAAATAGACTTGTTTGCAGTAGAAGAAGATTCAGGGCAAGATAGTCAAGAATTATAATCAAGATTTTAAGTCGATAAAATATTACAATAATTTATTGACTTATAGCAAAAAAAATGTTAAAATATTATCGTTATGGTAAATTACACCAATTGTGTAATTCCGTAACGATTTTATTTATTTTATAGGAGGTGAAATTTAAGTGCCAACAATTAATCAATTAGTTAGAAAAGGAAGAAAGACAGGAGTTACAAAGTCAAACTCTCCAGCTTTACAACATGGATTTAACTCAAAAAAGAATAGACCTACAGATGCAAAATCACCACAAAAAAGAGGAGTTTGTACAGTAGTAAAAACTGTTACACCTAAAAAGCCAAACTCAGCTTTAAGAAAAGTTGCCAGAGTTAGACTTTCTAATGGTTATGAAGTTACATCTTATATCCCAGGTATAGGACATAACTTACAAGAACACAGTGTTGTATTAATAAGAGGTGGTAGGGTAAAAGACCTTCCAGGTGTTAGATATCATATCATAAGAGGAACATTAGATACAGCAGGTGTTAAAGATAGAATGCAAGCGCGTTCTAAATATGGAGCTAAAAAGCCTAAGAACTAAAATTAGGAATTATCTAATAAATTAAATATTAGTGCTTGTAATTCTTGAATAAACTTAAGGTACTTAAATTTATAATAGATATATAAGAGCTATACGGACAAG
>CAZSMG010000003.1:0-54389 GCA_964608075.1 uncultured Clostridium sp.
TTATAAAGGCTTATATAATGGAGAAACAGCAGATGATATTGCCAAAAGAAAAGGATTAAGATATAGGGAAGATATTTTAGACAATATGGGAAGCACAGAATTAATTGCTAATTTATTTAGAATATCACAAACAGAGGAAAAATTGATAAGGGATAATATAAAAACTGAAAAAGAAGCAAATAAAACTCATTATAATGTTGGAGCAAAAGTAAGAAAAACAATAATGGAACTTGGTGGAAGAATGCCAGAAGATTTACCTACTCCTAAAAAGAGCTTAAAACAATTAGAAAAAGAAAATAATATAAATTTAAAAAAGTTATATAAGTAATATTATTTAAAAATATACTGAAACATTGATAAAAGCGCCACCTTATTTTATAATATGTAGTAGATAATTTAAAGATTTCATTAATGTAATAATTTATATGAAAATTAGGTAAAAAAATATGTCGTTATATTGGTATTTATTATCAACAATAATTAGTATAAAACAAATAATAACAATAGAAAGGAAGAAAAACGTTTAATGAATTTATATGTAATTAGACATGGAGAAACTAACATGGGAAAAAATAATATTATAGCTACTGAAACTGAACCACTAAATGAAACAGGAATAGAACAAGCAATAGAAATAGGAAAAGAAATTAGAAAATTAAATATTGATAAAATATATTGTTCGCCAATACAAAGAGCAAAAGATACATTGAGTTTTTTTGGATTAGATAAAAATATCCCTATAATTATTGAAAATAGAATAAAAGAGAGAAACATGGGAATATATGAAAAAATTCCTTTTGAAAAATTAAAATGGGATGAATTTTGGAACTTTAATTCAGATAGATTATATCCAGAATTAGAAACTATGAAAAATGTATATGAAAGAATATCAGAGTTTTTAAATGAACTAAAGTCAAATAACTGCAATGATAATATTCTATTAGTAACTCATGGAGGAATATCAAGAGCAATTTATTGGTATTTTAATGGAATACCAGCAAATGGAAATTCATCAAATATTAATGAAAATTGTAAAATTTATAGTTATAAATTATAAAATGATTTAATTATATATATTTTGTGTAATCTTATTAGTATATAGGAAAACTTGAAAAAAGAGTAATACTCATAAGTTATGGTAAAATAAGTGTTATACTATATTGTTGCATAATACTTATTTTATTAATATAAATATAATGGTTATACATAGTATAATTTATCTATTAATTTTGAATATAAAATTGTTCAATTTCGTATTTAAGTAATATAAAATTTATTAATTCTAGATAAATATGTTATAATAAATCACAAACACTTAAAAATAAATAAATGTTAAAATTAGTTGACAAATTTCCAACTATAATTGGTAGAAAGCAACTAGGAAAATAAGTATAATTTTGCAAGAAAGGAAAGGTGGATTTATGAATATAGGAGAAAAATTATTTGAACTAAGAAAAGAAAAAAATCTATCACAAGAAGAAGTTGCAGATAAATTAAATGTAACAAGACAAACAATATCAAAATGGGAAACAAATCAAAGTACACCAGATTTTGATAAAATAGTTCCATTGTGTGAGCTATTCAAAATAACAACAGAAGAGTTACTAACAGGAAAAAAACCAGAAGAAAACAATACTAAACAAGAAGAAAAAGAAATTGTAGAAGAAAAAATACCAACAAGACAAGAGGTAAGACAAAAGTCAGCAGAAGTGGTAAGTACATCAGTTTTTATGTACATATTAGCTGTAGTTGTTATAATTATAGCAATACCATTATTAAATATGAACCCTATATTAGCAACAGCAATATTTTTAATTATAATAGCTTGGGCAACAGCAAGAATTATAAAACATTATATGTCAGTACCTAAATTTGAAAAAACAAAAGAAGAGAAAAAAGAAGATGCAATATTAAAACAAATTAATGGTATTGTAGGAGCTATATGTGTAGCAATATATTTTATAATAAGTTTTACAACTATGGCTTGGCATATAACTTGGGTTATATTTATAATAGATGGACTAATATGTCAAATTATTAAACTAATATTTATGTTAAAGGAGGAAAGACCAAATGAATAATAAAGGATTAATAATAACTTTAATTGTTTTACTATCAATAATAATATTTTTATTAGTTATGTTTCTTGTAGCAGCTTTAAACGGAAATTTTAGATTTGGAACTTTTGGTATAAATTTAGGAAAAAGTAATACTAATATAGTATTTGATGAAAAATTTAATCAAGAAGAAGTAAAAAATATTGAAGTTTTATCAAATGCAGGAAATGTTATTTTTAAAGAAAGCACTGGAGATAATATAGAAGTTTTAGCATATGGAAAAGATAGAGGAGATGTAAAAGTTACTCTAGAAGATAATAAATTAAAAGTAGATTACTCTAATCATAGTAATAGATGGATTTCATTTAATTTCTACACTAATGATATATATGTATATGTTCCAAAACAATATTCAGAAGTTATTAATATAGATAACAATTATGGAAATTGTGAAATAATTAGTTTAAATGATGCAACTATAAACATTTCTTGTGATTGTGGAAATATAAATATAGGAAAAGTAAAAAATGCTAATTTGAAATGTGACTATGGAAATATAGAAGTAGATACAATTTTAAATAAATGTAAAATAAATGCAGATTGTGGAAATGTTAAAATACAAGATATGCAAATTAAAGAAAATTCATCAATAAAATGTGATTTAGGAGATATTAAAATAAACAAGATAAATGATATTTTTGTTGATGCAAAAGTTGACTTAGGTGATGTTAAAATAGAAAATAATAATAGACAATCTGAAATAACTCTTAAAATAGATGCAGATTGTGGAAATATTAAAGTTGGTAATTAAAATTTTAAATATGAAGAAAAAACGCTAACTAACAAGCGTTGTATATAAATAGTCAGTACGAAGAATAGGGGGCTTTTGTAAGTAGGCTCTCTTTTTATTTTGTATTAAAAAATTCTTTTTACTAATTGAACTATTATGTTAATTATGATAAAATATAAGAGTAAGAAATAAAATTACTATTTATTGAATATAATATTAATATAGATTAAAAAGGGGAAAATCTGTATGAGTAAAAAGAAAAATAAGAAAAAGAATAAAATTAAAAATTATAATAAACAAAAACAATTAAAACAAATTCAGGCTAAAAAAATAGATAATAATTTAGAAGAGATAAGAAAAGATATAAGTAATATTACACAAATATCTGAAAAAGAGAAAGAACAAGAAGAAATAAATAAAGTTGATAATAAAAACACTGATAAAAAAGAACATGATGAACAAAAACAAGAAAAAGAAAAACAAAAGGAAAATAAACAACTAATTGTAAAAAAAGAGTATAATTTCAAAGAGCAAAAAGATATTGCAAAAAAGATATTTAAACAAATTATAAAAATATTTAAAATACTAGCAAAATTAATAATATCATGTTTTATTATAACTGCTATATATTCAATTCTTATAATTTTAGCAACTTTATTTTTTGGAATTAGTTTTGCAGGAGTAGGAATATTTGTAATAGGGATTATAGGAACAATATTTAATATTACAAAGCTAATAACAAAAATAGGAGCGGTAGCTTGTATATTTATAGGTATGGGAAGTGTATGTTTAGGAATATTTTTAATGGTATTAATAATAGAAGTTATAAAGAAATTTATATTATATATTAAAAATAATATTAAAAAAATATTAAAATAAATAATAATAAACTAGAAAGCAATAAATTTTTATTGCTTTTTTCTATTGCGTATTATATTCCAGAAATTGTAATAAAAAAGTTAACAAAATTCATTGACATATTAAGCAAAAGTAAATATAATAAAACATAGAATGTAATATTATGAAATATAATGAATTTTTATGTAAAAATAAGAGGTAAAATAAAGATGAAAAGAGTTTTAACATATGGAACATTTGATTTATTACATTATGGACATATACGATTATTGCAAAGGGCGAAAGAATTAGGAGATTATTTAATAGTTGCATTATCTACAGATGAATTTAATGAAATAAAACATAAAAAAGCATATCACAGTTATGAAACAAGAAAAAAAATGTTAGAAGCTATAAGATATGTAGATTTAGTAATTCCAGAAGAAAATTGGGAACAAAAAATAAATGATGTAAAAAAATACTATGTTGATATAGTCGTTATGGGAAGTGACTGGAAAGATAACGAAAAGTTTGAAGCTTTAAAGAAATATTGTGACGTTGTATATTTAGAAAGAACAGAAGGAGTATCAACAACAAAAATAAAAAAAGAATTGGGTCTACAAAAAGCATCAAGTGGCTTAGACCAAATACCTACACCAAAAGCAGAGAAAAAATAAAGGGTGATTTTGTGAAAAAATTATGTATAAAATGTTTTATACTTATACTTAAAATAATATATTCTCCAATAAAACTTTTAAAAGTGCAAAAAAAAGTTGTCTATATAAGCAGACAATTTAATAAAAGCACATTAGACTTTGATTTAATTGTAAAAGATATGGAAGAAAAATATCCTAATGTAAAAAATGTTGTTTTAGCAAGAAGAATGGAAAAAGGAATTTTAAGTAAAATTACTTACTTATTTCATATGATTTTACAAATGTATCATATATCAACATCAAAGGTTGTTATAGTAGATAGTTATTGTATAGTAGTAAGTGTATTAAAACACAAAGAAGAAACAAAAATAATACAAATATGGCACGCAATATCAGCAATTAAAAAATTTGGATATCAAACAATTGGAAAAACAACAGGAGCAGATAAGGTAATTGCAGATGCAATGTGTATGCATAAAAACTATGATTATATATTATGTTCAAGCAAAATAACTGCAAAATATTTTGAAGAAGCATTTAACACAGAAAAAGAAAAAATTAAATATTTAGGATTACCAAGATTAGATTATATCTTACAAGAAGACAAAGAAAAAACAAAAGAAATTTACAATACATATCCTGAATTAAAAGATAAAATAAACATATTATATGTTCCAACATTTAGAAAATTTAGAAAAGTAAAAATAAATGATGTAATTCAAAGAATAAACACAAAAAGATATAACTTAATTGTAAAATTACATCCATTAGATAAAAAGAATTATACATATTTACAAAAAGATGGAGTTATTTATGATGATAAGTTTAAATCATATGATTGGCTTAAAATGTGTGATAAAGTAATAACAGATTATTCATCACTAGCAATGGAGGCAAGCTTATTAGGAAAACCATTATACTTTTATATATATGATTTTAAAATATATCAAGAAGATCCAGGGCTTAACTTTGATTTTAAAAAAGAGAAAATCAGTAAATATTCAACAAATAGTCCTAAGAAAATAGTAAATATGTTAGATAGAACTTATGACTTTAGTATATTAGAGGAATTTAAAAGAAGATACATAAATATAGAAAGCAATAGTTATACAGAAGATTTAACAAAATTTATTATGCAATTAATTAATGAAGAATATGAAGAACAAGTACAAAAGATAGAAGTTAAAGAAGAAATTAAAGTTTAATATGTACAAGTAAGGGGATAAAAATGAAACAGCTGTTAAAGAAAATTGTAACTAGCTTATCAAAAAAAAGTGTACTACTTAGGAAGATAATAAGAAAATTATTATATATATATAGATATTTAATATTTAAAATAAGAACAATAGGGATAAAAGTAGAGAATAAAACAATAATATTTTCTACTTTTAATGGTAAATCATATAGTTGTAGTCCAAAAGCAATATATGAGTATATGCTAAATGATAATAAATATAAGGACTACAATTTTATATGGGCTTTTAGAAATCCAGAAAATTACAAATATGTAAAAAATAACAAAAATACAGAGGTTGTAAAAACAGGAAGTAAAGAGTTTTCAAAGGCAATTGCTAAATCTAAATATTGGGTATTTAATTATAAAATAGCAGATCAATTATATCCAAAAAAAAATCAAGTATTTTTACAATGCTGGCATGGTACACCACTTAAAAGATTAGGTTGTGATTTAATACATTTTGATAATACATTAAATACAATTAAAGAAATGAAAAAAAGATATAAAGTAGAAGCAGAAAAATTTAATTATTTTATATCGCCTTCAAAATATGCATCAGATAAATTTATATCAGCTTGGAATTTAAAAGAAATAGGAAAAGAAAATATAATAATAGAACAAGGATATCCTAGAAACGATTTTTTATTTAATTATACAGACAAAGATGTTCAAAAAATAAAAAAAGAATTAGGAATAGAAAACATAAACAAAAAAATTATACTTTATGCACCAACATATAGAGGAGACCAACATGCATCAGGAATAGGTTATACATATAAAGCAGAAGTTGATTTTGAAAGACTTCAAAAAGAGTTACAAGATGAGTATATAATTTTATTTAGGGCTCACTATTTTGTAGCAAATTCATTTGATTTTGAAAAATATAAAGGATTTGTATACAATGTTTCAGATGTAGATGATATAAATGAATTATATATAATTTCTGATATATTAATAACAGACTACTCAAGTGTATTTTTTGATTATGCAAATTTAAAAAGACCAATGATATTCCATATGTATGACTTAGAACATTATAGAGATGAGTCTAATGGATTCTATTTTGATGTAGAAGAAGAATTACCAGGTAAAATAACTAAAACAGACGAGGAATTATTGCAAGAGATTAAAAAAGTGTCTAAAGAATTTACATATGACGATAAATATAAAAAGTTTAATGAAAAGTTTAACTACTTAGATGATGGCAAAGCAAGCAAAAGGGTAGCTCAAGTAGTTATAAACTAAAGGGGAAGATAATGAAAAAAGTATCATTAGTAATACCAATGTATTATGAAGAAAAGGTAGTAGAAGAATGTTATAAAAGAGTTAAAGAAGTTTTAGAAAAGATAGAAAACTACGAATACGAAATAATTTTTATAAATGATGGAAGTAAAGACAAAACTTTAGAGTTATTAGAAAATGTAGCTAAAGAAGACAAAAATGTAAAAGTAATATCTTTTGCAAGAAATTTTGGACATCAAGCAGCAGTTACAGCAGGTTTAAAAGAAGTTACAGGGGATGTAGTTGTAATAATAGATGCAGATCTGCAAGATCCACCTGAATTAATACCAGATATGCTAAAACTTTGGGAACAAGGAAACGAAATTGTATATGGCAAAAGAAAGAAAAGAGATGGAGAATCTGTATTTAAAGTGCTAACAGCTAAAATGTTTTATAAAACATTAAATGCATTGTCAGATGTTGATATACCTAAAGATACAGGAGATTTTAGATTAGTAGATAAAAAAGTAGTAGACCAAATGAATAGTCTGCCAGAACATAATAAATTTTTAAGAGGTTTATGGAGTTGGTTAGGATTTAAACAATATGCATTTGAATATGAAAGAAAAGAAAGATTTGCAGGAGAAACAAAATATCCATTAAAGAAAATGCTTAAACTTGCATCTGATGGAATAATAAGTTTTTCTAGTAAGCCAATTAAGTTAGTAGGAGCATTAGGAATTATTTCAATTATTATATCTATAATTTTATTTATATATGCAATAATTGCATATACATTTAAGTTTAGTGGACTTTCTGCAGGTTGGACATCAATAATAGTAGCAATTTCGTTTTTTAGTGGAGTACAGTTACTATCATTATGGATTATATCTGAATATATAGGAAGAATATATGATGAAAGTAAGGGAAGACCACAATATATAGTAGACAAAAAGATTAATATAAAAGAAGATAATAAAACAGATTGAAAATAAGAGGAAAATTAATGAAAATTGAAAAGATAAAAAATATCTTATATAAAGTAATGCTTGTAATTCTATTTATATTAGCTTCATATGTTACATATTGTTCGGTATTTAATATTTATGATTCAAAAGAAGTTTTAAGCCCAATAGTCATTATATTAGGAACAATAGTAAGTATATGTTTATTTATTGCTTTAAAAAAAGCATTTACTAAATTACAAGAAAAGACTTCAAATAAAATAGCTGTAATTATTTGCATTATATTTTTTATTGCATTAATAATATTTGGAAAAGTAGTAATGGCAATTCCAGGTTATGATGCAGCAGACTTACAACAACAAGCAATAAAAATGTTAGATAATAGTGGCAAGTTTAATGATGAGGAATATTTTTCAATATATACAAATCAAGTGCCAGCAACAATATTAATATATTATATATATAAAATTGGAATTATACTAGGCATATCAAATTTAAGAATGTTTGCAACTATAATAAATGCATTATTTATAGCTATAACAGCATTTTTTACATATATGTCTGTTAAAAAACTAAAAGACTATAAGTTGGCATTAATAACATTAGTATTTTTTGTACTAAATCCAATATTTTATTTATACACATCTTATTATTATACAGACACATTGTGCATGCCATTTGCTGCAACTGCAATGTATCTGTTTATATCTGCTATAAAATCTGATAATAGGAAAAGGGCAATATTATCATTAGTTGGAAGCGGAATAATAGTAATGCTTGGATTTAAAATAAGAGCAGTTCTTATAATATTGCCAGTAGCTATGATATTACAAATAATATTAAACAATAAAATTAACAAAAAAACATTGATAAATTTATCAAGTATTATCATAGGTGCTTTTATTGGAGTTATAATATATACATTAATTGCAATTCCTTTTAATGTACCAAAAGATAAAGATACAGAATTTCCTGCATTACATTGGGTAATGATAGGATTAAACAAAGAAACTGATGGAGCATGGACAGATACAGAATATAAATACACAAAAAAATATGAAACAGCAGAAACAAAAAAACAAGCAGATTTAAAAATAATAAAGAAAAGACTAAAAGAATTAGGAATAAAAGGATATTATGATTTATCTAAAGTAAAGCTTTCGCAAACATGGTCAAATGGACAATATCATGCATGGGATCATTTAGACAATGTAGAAGATTTTAACATAGTTTATGAATATGTAAACGGAAATAAACAAAAATTTATGCTTTATTATTTACAAATTTGTAAGACATTATTATTGCTATTGTTTACAATATCTGTAGCAAAAGAAATATTAAAAAAAGATGAAGAAAAATTAAATGGTTTTATTTATATATCAATATTTGGAGCATTTTTATTTTATATGCTATGGGAAGTAATGTGCAGATATAGTTTATCATTTTTACCATGGATGATTCTCGCATTTGGAACAGGAATAACTATATTAGAAGATATGTTAAATAAATGTAAAAAAATGATATACAAAGATAAACCAGTAGTTATAGGCAAAGCAGAAATAGTAATTGTACTTATATCTGCAACAATTGTTTTACTTGCTTATAACTATCCAAAATATACAATACAAGAAAATATATATAAGGATAAAGTAATTGTTCAAAATAAAGTAAGAGGTTTAGAACTTAAAAAAATATCAAATAAGAAAATAGAGCAAACTTTTAAAACTTCTAAAGAATTTAATATAATTTCTATAGAATTTTTAAAAGGATATTCAAAAAATGAAACAACTACAACACATTACAAGTTTACTTTGTATGATGAAAATAAAAGTATTTTAAATGAGCAAGACTTTACAAGTGGTGATGTAAAAAGTTGGAGGTCAAAAGAATTTAAGTTTAATACTCAAATTCCAAATGGAGAAAAACAATATACTTTTGAAATAACATCAAGTGATGCAACAGAAGATAATTGTATAGGTATATCATCATATTTTCAAGAATATTACTCAGTTTACAAAGATGGAACTTTAAAAGTTAATGATGAAGAAATAAAAGATGCAGATTTAAGATTTATGGTTAAAAACGAAAATAGCAGAACTTATACAAGTAAAATGTTTTATGTAATAATATCTATAATGATATTGATAATAGAGGGAATGTTATTTTATATAATTTATAAGAATTGAAAATATACTAAAAAGTCATTGTGAAAAATTGGAAAATAAAGTAAAATAAATACATCCTTTTCAAAGGAAATCTTTGGGAAAGGAGGTACATAAAATGTCATCTTTTGACTTAATTTGGCGTTTAATTGTTTTGCTACTATTAAGTATCAAGAATAATGATGACCGGAACAATGAAGACTAGAAACTAGTCTTAGTCTAGGTAGTCTGCCAACTGCCTAGATTTTTTTACGCAAAAAAAAAGATATAGACTGCCATCTATACCTTTGTACATAATTGTCATCTCTTTGACTTTTGCTTAAGCTAAATATAGTATACTATATTTTTTAGTATATGTCAAATTTTTACTAAAAATTCATATATAAAAAATATTACTGAAAATATTCAAAAATACTATGGAAAAGTATGTCAAAAAAGCCCAAAAATATTGACAAATAACACATAAAAAACTATAATTAAAAAGGTTGTTGCAAGATAAAAGTATAATTTGTGAAAATAGGAGGAAAAATGAAAAGAACTATATTAGAAATTTTAGAGGAAACAGCTAATAAATTTCCAGATAAAGTAATTTATGAAGATATTAATCGTGAAATAACATACAAAGATTATATTAAAAATTGTAAAAAAATAGGAAGTGCATTAGCAGAGAAAATACAAGACATAAATAAACCAATAGCAATATATATAGATCGTTCTGTTACATGCTTAGAAACAATGATGGGTGTAACATATAGTGGAAATTATTTTGCAGTTTTAGATATAAAATCACCTAAAGAGAGAAATAATTTAATAATAAATACATTACCAGATATTTCAATCATTGTAGAAAAGAAAAATATTGAAAAACTTAAAGACTTAGACTTTAAAGGAAAAATATACATATATGAAGAATTAATAGAAAATAAAATTGACGAAGAAAGATTAACTCAAATAAGAAATAAAATAATTGATACAGATCCAATGTATGCACAATTTACATCAGGATCAACAGGTGTTCCTAAAGGAATAATAATATGCCATCGTTCTGTAATGGCATATGCTTACAATATAAAAGAAACATTTAAAATAGATGAACATACTAAATTTGGTAATGAACCACCATTTTATTTCAGTATGTCAACATTAGAAATATATACAACAATGATTAGTGGAGCAACAATGGTAATTATACCTAAAATGTATTTTTCATTTCCAATTAAATTGTTAGAATTTTTAAAAGAAAAGAAAATTAATACAATATATTGGGTACCATCTGTTCTTTGTATTGTTGCTAATATGAAAGCATTAGATGAAATGGAATTACCAGATTTAAAAAAAGTAATGTTTGCTGGAGAAGTAATGCCAGTAAAACAATTAAATATATGGATAGAACACTTACCAAATGCAATGTTTGCAAACTTATGTGGGCCAACAGAAATAACAGATATATGTACATATTATATTGTTGATAGAAAATTTGATAATTCAGAAAGTCTTCCAATAGGTAAAGCATGTTACAATTGTGATGTATTAATAATAAAAGAAGATGGAACTAAAGCAAAAGTAGGAGAAGAAGGAGAACTTTGCGTAAGAGGTTCATTCTTAGCATTAGGTTATTATAATAATCCAGAAAAAACAAGCCAAGCATTTATACAAAATCCATTAAATACTGCATATCCTGAAATAATATATAAAACAGGTGATATTGTAAAAGAAAATGAAAGAGGAGAAATAATTTATCTTTCTAGAAAAGATTTTCAAATAAAACATATGGGATATAGAATAGAATTAGGAGAAATAGAAAATGCAATTAATAATATAGAAGGAATTATATCATGTGCATGTGTATATGATACTGAAAACAAAAAGATTGTTTTATATTATCAAGGGAAAGATCTTTCAGAAAAAGAATTGTTATCACAAGCAAAAACAAAATTGCCAAATTATATGTGTCCTAACGAAATACATAAATTGGATCAAATGATTTATAATGCAAATGGAAAAATTGACAAAAATAAATTAAAATCAATAAATTAAAATATATGGGGGTAAAAATTATGGAGAAATTATTAGAAATATTAAAAGGAATTAAACCAGAAGTTGACTTTGAAGGTAATGAACATTTAATTGATAATGAAGAATTAGACTCTTTATCAATAGTAGAAGTCGTATCAGCAATTGATGATGAATTTGATGTAGAAATAGGTGTAACAGATATTATACCAGAAAACTTTAATTCAGTAGAAGCAATTTGGAATTTAATTCAAAAATTATTAGATGAATAATTAACTAAAAATAAATAGAAAAAAGGGGATAAAAATGACAATAAATTCATTAAGCTTTATAGCTTTTGTAGCAATAGTTGCTATCATTTATTTTATTTTCCCTAAAAAAGCTAGATGGGTAGTTTTATTAGTTGCAAACTATGTATTCTATTCAATTTGTAGCAATTGGCTAATTATTTATATGTTAGTAACAACACTATCAATATATTTAGTTGCACTAAAAATGGGAAAAATAGATGTTAAAACAAAAGAAATAGTAAAAAAAGAAGAAAATAGAGAAAAGAAAAAAGAGATAAAAAATAAAGCAAAGACAAAGAAAAAATGGCTAGTTGCAATAGCTGTAATTATAAACTTTGGAATTTTAATTTATTTAAAATACTCTAATTTCTTATCTGAAAATATAAATGGATTATTTAATATAGTAAAAATACCAATAGAAATACCATTTAGACAAATATTGCTTCCACTTGGAATATCTTATTATACATTACAAGCAATTAGCTATGTTATAGATGTATATCGTGGAAAATATTTACCAGAAAAACATTTAGGTAAATTAGCATTATTTGTATCATTCTTTCCACAAATGGTCGAAGGACCAATTGGCAGATATGATGAATTAGGACACCAATTATATGAGCCACATAAATTTGAATATACAAGAGTAAAATTTGGAATTCAATTAATGCTGTGGGGATATTTTAAAAAGATGGTAATAGCAGATAGAGCAGGATTATTTGTTAATGAGGTATTTGCAAATTATAGTCAATATTTAGGAATACCAATATTCTTTGCAGCAGCTTTATATACTATTCAAATATATGCGGAATTTTCAGGATGTATTGATATAGTAAGAGGTGTAGCACAAATACTTGGTATAAATATGGCAGAAAACTTTAAAAGACCATTTTTCTCAAAATCAGTTCAAGAGTTTTGGAGAAGATGGCATATAACACTTGGAACATGGTTTAAAGACTACATATTTTATTCAGTATCTTTTTCAAAATTAACACAAAACATTACAACATTTGCTAAAAAAGTATTTAAGACAAGTTATATTGCTAAACTTATACCAGCAATATTTGCACTATTTTTTGTATGGTTTGGAAATGGTATTTGGCATGGAGCAAGCTGGAAATACATTTGTTATGGAATGTATTATTATGTAATAATGGTATTAGGAATGGTATTTGAACCATTAATGAATAAAATATTAAAATTATTAAAAATAAACAAAGAAACATTTAGCTATAGTTTTATGCAAATGGTAAGAACAACATTATTTGTAATAATAGGAATGCTATTATTTAGATCTCCAGATTTAAATATTTTTGGACAAATGTTTACAGGAATATTTACAAGAGAACATTTAGAAATGTTATCAAATGGAAAAATATTTGAAATAGGATTAACGCAAGCTGATTTTGTTGTAATAGTAATTGGTGTAATAATAATGTTTGTAGTAGGTATTTTGCAAGAGCAAGGACATAAATTAAGAGAAGATATTTCAAAACAAAATCTGCCTTTTAGATGGATATTATATTATTCTATAATATTTGCAATTATTATATTTGGAATATATGGACCAGGCTATGTAGCAACAGACTTTATATATGGTCAATTTTAGGGGAGTTAAAAATGGAAAACGAAAATAAAGATACAATAAATAAACCAAATAATATAAATGGCGAAAGCATTGGGGGAGTACACACACACACACACACACACAAGCATATTTATCAAAGTTCCGGAAGAGTAATAAAATGTATAATATTTTTTATAATAGGATTATTTATATTTGGGAAATTAACACATATATTTGTTCCAAAATGGGTATTTCAAACAGATCCTGCTACTCCAAGAATAAAAGGATTTTATTCAGAAGAATCTAATACGATGGATGTTTTAGTAATAGGATCTAGTGGAATAGGTAGAGGATATTCACCTGTTACTGTTTGGAATAAATATGGAATTACTAGTTATAACTTAGGAACTGCATATCAAACAATGCCTTGTGCTTATTATTTACTAAAAGAAGCTTTAAAATATCAAAATCCTAAAGTTGTTGTTTTAGATATGGATGCTACTTTTATTGATTATAAAACCCCAGAAGAAACATATAGAAAATTATTTGATAATATGAAACTTGATAATATTAAATTAGAAGCTATTAATGATAGAAATATAGGTATAGATGATAAATTATCATATGTTTTTCCATTATTAAGATTTCACTCAAGATGGAATAAATTAGAAGAAAATGATTTTAAAAAGTCACTAAAATCAGAATATAATAAAGTTTCATATAAAGGTATGTCAATGAACATAGATGTTAAACCATATATAGATAATAAAAAGTATATGGAAGATAAAGGAGAGAAAGCTGAAATTTTAGAAAAAAATCTTAATTATATTGTTAAGATAATTGATTTATGCGAAAAAAATAATATAAAATTACTAATGACAGAATTACCATCTCCAAATTCATGGTCATTAGCTAGAAGTAAATCTACTACAGAACTTGCAAATAAATATAAAATAGAATTTATAGATTTTAATTTGCCCCAAATGCAAGAAAAATTGAAACTTGATTGGAAAAAACATACTCATGATAAAGGTTCTCATTTAAATGTAGCTGGTGCAGAAATAGTTTCTAAGTACATAGGTAAGGTTTTATCTGAAAAATATAATTGTGAAAATCATAAAGAAGATAAAGAAATTTCAACTAAATGGAAAAAAGAAGTTAAAAGATATGAGCATAACAAAGTAAAATTAAAAAATGATTTAAAATAAATATATATATATATAATTATATATAATAAGGAGGAATTAATATTGCTAAGTGATAATGAATATAAATATAAATTTAGTATTATAATGTCTATTTATAATGTAGAAGAATATTTAAGAGAAGCTGTAGATAGTATAATAAATCAAAATATAGGTTTTGAAGAAAATGTACAATTAATATTGGTAAATGATGGAAGCCCAGATAATTCAGAAGAAATATGTTTAGAATATAAAGAAAAATATCCTAACAATGTTGTATATGTGAAAAAGGAAAATGGAGGATTATCTTCAGCAAAAAATTATGGATTAAAATATAGAGAGGGTCAATATGTAAATTTCTTTGATCCAGATGATATATTACCTCCTAAAGTATTAAAAGAAGTTGAAAAATTTTTCAATAAGAATAATAATATCATATCTATGGTTGGTATTCCTTTAGTATTTTTTGAAGCTAGAACAGGACTACATCCTAAATATAAATATATGGGAAATAAAAATAGAATAATAAATTTAGATATAGAGCCATACAACTTTATTTTGTCATCTGCAAGTGTTTTTTATAAGACAGAAGTATTTAATGAAGTTCAATTTGATGAAGAAATGGTAGGAGAAGAAGACACAAAATTAAATTTTAGAATTTATGAAAAAGATCATTGTTTTGGATATGTATGTGAAAAAGGTGTTAGATATAATTACAGAAAAAGAGTAGAAGGAGGATCTATTGTTGATAAGTCATCGACTAATAAGGCTAATTTTTATAGTGTAATTAGATTATTAGATGAAGTCATAGAAAATAATGATGAAAATAATATTCCAAATTATAAGAAAGAATTAATTATTTATGAAACAAGATCTAGATTAAAATCTCTAGATGAGAAAATGTTTGAAAAAGAGGAATATGAATATATAATAAGTAAATATAGAGAATATGTAAATTTAGTAGGAGATGCTTATTTAGCAACAAGTTCAAGATGGCTTCCAGATTTGCAAGGAAAATATTTTTATTTATGCAATTTCTTACAAAACAATCAAACATTTAAAATATCTGATAACGGATTTATAAGGTATAAAGATTTTAATTTATCACCTGTAAATCAAATGAGACTATTAATTCAAAATATTAAATTTACTAAAAAAAATATAGTTATTGATTTGTTTTTTTGGGATTATAATATAGAAAATTTAGAGTTAATTGTTAAAACATCAGATGGAAAAATAAGAGAGTTTTGCAATATAGATAGAGTTGATTCATTAGGATATAATATTAAATATGGAAATAATATAGTCTCTAATGTAATTCATTATAAATTAAAATTAAAACATAAAAGACAAGCAATATCTTTTTATATAAGAAATAAAGACAATAATGTTGAATACAGAGTTGAAAATATCGATATCAACAAATATAACAAATTAATTTTAAAAAATAAAGAAATTAGAATTTTTTATAATGATTATAATATTAAATTTAAAAATAATGAAATTACAATAAAAAAATTCAAATATCCTTCACTAAAGTATAGCTATCATACATATTTGTGTATAAAGAAAGAATATAAATATAAAGCATTTTATAGATTATTAAATAGAAGAAAAAAGAAATATATATTAATAAATGATAGACCAGAAAAAGCTGGAGATAATGGAGAAGCAATATTTAAATATATAAATAAAAATGAAAACGAATTAGCTAAAAACACATATTTTGTAATTTCAAAAAAGTGTAAGGATTATAAGAGATTAAAAAAATATGGAAACGTTGTAGCATTGAATAGTATAAAACACAAACTATTATTCTTAAATTGTAAATTAATAATGTCTTCACATATGCATATACCATTTTATAGTGCATTTGAAAACAAAGACTTAAAATTTTATAGAGATATGTTAAATTATAAATTTGTTTGGTTACAACATGGTATAACTCAAAATGATATTAGTTCTGCTGCTAATAAATATGCAAAAGGTATAGATTATGTAGTATTAGCAACAAAAGCAGAAAAAGAAGAGTTTGGAAAAAGTAAATATTTTTATAATGAAAAAGATTTAATTTTATCAGGATTTTCAAGATATGATAATTTAAAAGATGATAGTAAAAATATTATAACTATAGCACCAACTTGGAGATCATATTTGTCTGGAGAAATAGAAAGTGATGGTTTCCATGCTATAAAAGATGGATTTGAAGAAAGCCAATATTATTGTAAATATACAAATATTTTAAAAAATGAAGATTTATTAAATATTTTAAGAAACAAAGGAATAAAAATTAATTTTGTGTTACATCCTGGAATGGCTGGATATGAAGAGATGTTTAGAAAATATGAAAATGACGTTGTTAATATAATAAGTGCTCATAAAGTTAATTATTCTAAAGTATTTGCAGAGTCAAATTTATTAATAACAGATTATTCTAGTGTATTTTTTGATTTTGCATATTTAAAGAAACCAATTATATATTATCAATTTGATAAAGAACGATTTTTTACAGAACATTATAAAAGTGGATATTTTCATTATGATGAAGATGGCTTTGGAGATGTTATAGAAGAAGAAAACGAAATATTTGATAAAATATTATATTATATTAATAATGGATTTAAAATTGAAGATAAATATCTAAATAGAATAAATTCTACATTTATATATACAGATAGAAATAATTGCAGAAGATTAATAGAATATTTAAAAGATAAAAATGTAATAAAATAGATTATTATAAAATTAAAACAAGAAAGGTGATATATATGCTATTTGCGAGTAATATATTCCTATTCTTATTTTTACCAATAGTATTATTTATATACTTTGTTCTTATGAGAACAAGAACAATGAAAAACATATTTTTATTAATAGCAAGTTTGGTGTTTTATGCATATGGAGAACCTAAGTTTGTGTTAATAATGCTAATGTCCATATTGGTAAATTATATAATAGGATTATTGATAAATAAATTTAATAAAAAGAAAAATAAAAATATATCAAAAGTTGTATTAACATTAGGCATATTATATAATTTATTAATTTTGTTTAAGTACAAATATCTATTATTTGTACTTAATAATTTAAATATTATATTTAAAGCAAATTTACAAATACCAGAAATTTTGCTACCAATAGGAATTTCATTTTTTACATTCCAAATATTATCATACATAATAGATGTATATAGAGAAAAAGTAAAGGTGCAAAAGAATATATTTAATTTAGGATTATATATTGCTTTATTTCCACAATTAATAGCAGGACCTATTGTAAGATATGAAACTGTTCAAGATCAGATACAAAACAGAAAAGAAAATGTAGAAGACTTTGCGTATGGAATACAAAGATTTATAAAAGGATTAGGTAAAAAAGTAATAATATCTAATACAATGGCTGTAATTGCAGATTATGTTTTCGCACAAACAATGGATATAGCATCTGTATCATGCGCACTTGTTTGGATAGGTGCTATAGCATATACATTTCAAATATTTTTTGATTTTTCAGGATATTCAGATATGGCTATAGGACTTGGTAAAATGTTTGGATTTACTTTTGAAGAAAACTTTAATTATCCATATATTTCAAAATCAATATCAGAATTTTGGAGAAGGTGGCATATATCTTTAGGTACATGGTTTAGAGATTATGTATATATCCCATTGGGTGGAAGTAGATGTAGTAAGAAGAGACTTATTTTTAATCTAGCTGTAGTATGGATTTTAACTGGAGTATGGCATGGAGCAAATTGGACATTTATCATATGGGGAGTGTTATATTTTATACTAATAACAATAGAAAAATTAACTAATTTTGAGAAGAGGTTAGATAATAAATATAAAATTTTAAGAAATATATACACAATGATTTTAGTTATTTTAGGATGGGTAATATTTAGAGCAGAAAATATTGGGTATGCAGGTCAATATATTTTAAGAATGTTTACTCCTATTAATTTATTTGATTATAAATTTGTAGAATTTGTAATTGAAAACATAGTTATTTTTATAGTTGCTATTATTTTATCAACACCATTACTTCAAAAGTTCAGCAATAAAAAAATATTCAATAATGTTGTTTTAAAAAATAGTATATTATTTATTATATTGATAATATCAGTATCATATATAGCTAAAGGTGTATATAACCCTTTTATATACTTTAATTTTTAAAAAAGGTGATAAATATGAAAGAAAACAAAAGTAATATAGTAATAATTACATTATTTATAACATATTTAATTCTTACTGGCTTTTTAACAATAAAGAATAATATTAATACTTTTAAAGAAGGTATTGATTCGCTAATTCGAAGAGAAAATTGGAATACATTAACTATTTCAGAAAAAACGAAGGAAGTAAATAATACTATAGATACAATTTTTTCAAACAAGATAGCAGGAAAATATGATTATATAGATATATATGGATTATTCCAAAATACAATGAATAAAAAAGTAATTGAAGATGTCGAAGACAATAAAAGAGTTATAAAATTATCAAATAATAGTTTAGCCTTTATATATCCTGATATGGATATAAGTAATTGGTCTGATAAGATAACAGCTGTAAGTGATTATGCTAAAGAAAATAATATATATATGTTATATGTTGATGCTCCATGGAGAATAGGAAAAAATGTAACTACACCATTTTATATAAAAGATAATGTTGCAAAAGTGGACAAGAAGTTTGTAACTAAATTAAAAGAAAATAAAGTAAATGTTTTAAGATTAAAAGATAAACTTAAAGGTAATGAGAAAGATTGGTTCTTTGGTACAGATCATCACTGGAACATAGAAACTGCTTTTGAAAGTTATAAAATTATAATGAAAAAAATTGATAAAAATGTTAATTTAGGTTTGAAAGAAGAATACCTAAATAACTACAAAACTACAGTATATAAAAATGTTTTCTTAGGCACATATGGAAAGAGAGTTGGAAAATATTATGGTAAACCAGATGATTTTGCATATATTTTACCAAATTTTGAAACAAAATTTGATGTTATAAATAATATTAAATGGGATTCAGAACAAAGTCATTTAGTAGGGTCATTTGATAAAGTTTTTACTTATCCAGAGTATGTAGAGAAAAAAGAACTAGATAGAGAAAGCTCAACTTATTATACATATGCAGAAGGCGGTAAAGCTGAAGTAAAAATAACAAATTTGAAAGCATATAATGATAAAAAAGTTTTAATATTAAAAGACTCATTTGCAGAACCAGTATATCCTTTTATATCTATCAATTTTAAAGAGACAAGAATTGTTGATACAAGAGTATTTAGAAGAATAAGATTATATACATATATTGAAAAATATAAACCAGATGTAATATTATTTATACATACACCGACAAGCTTATATGACGAAAGATTAGTAGATTTTCAGCTAAGATAAATTAAAGAATATAAAAAGGGGAATAATAATTTGAAAAACGAAGAAAGACAATCTAATATTGAATTATTAAGAATTATATTAATAATGTTTATACTTGCTTTACATTATTTAAATGGTACTTATGGAGGAGCATTAAATATAAAAAATATATCAAATGCAGAAAATAATTACTATATAGTAAGAATACTTGAAAGTTTATTCATTGTAGCAGTAAATTGTTTTATACTTATAACAGGATATTTTTCATATAAGCAAACAAAAATAAAAGTAAAAAAGGTTATTGATTTATTAATAATTGTATGCTTTTATAATGTTTTGATATATATAATATCTATTATTACAAAAATTACAGCATTTAATAAAGAAACATTTCAAACTTTTTTAGCTACTTTTTATAAAGGTGGAATGTGGTTTATTGATATATACATTATTTTATATTTGTTAATTCCATTTATAAATATTGTTATAAATAAACTTAGTAAGAAAAATATGAAAATCTTAATACTTATATTATTTATTGCATTTTCTCTATATCCTACTTTTTTAGCAAATACAACAATAAATGATGCTGGATATGGTATTGTTAGTTTTATAATGTTGTACTTAATAGGCGCCTATATTAATAAATATAATGCTAACAATAAAAACATATTTATATATTTATTAATTTATATAATTATGGCTGGATGTACATATTATGAATCCATAAATGATATTTTAGTATCAGGACCATTTGATTATAATAGTATATTTAATATAATTGGTTCTGTAAGTTTATTTTTAGTATTTACAAAATTTAATTTTAAATCTAAATTAATAAATTCAATATCTAAACACACATTATCTATTTATATAATACATGCAAATGATTTTATTATTAAATATGTGTATAGAAATTTATTAAAAACAAATTTATTTTGGAAAAGTGACTTCTTAATATTACACTTATTAGTATCAATATGTATTATTTTTATTATATGCTTATTAATAGATATAATAAGAGAATTTGTTTTTAAAAGAACTATTAGTAAATTTATACAAAATAAAAAATTTTATAATTATGAAGTCGAATTATCAGATATTGATTAAGATTAAAAGATTAAAAAAGTTATTTTAAAGAAAATATATATCTTTAAAATAACTTTTGTGTTGAAATAAAAAAGTATAGGTGGTATAATGTAGAAAAATTTAAGGAGTAGAATTAATGAGCGAATTAGTAGCAAAAATTGAAAATAATAAATTAATAATTGAAAAGAAGAGAGCAAGACAAACGAATCAAGATATAGAAATAATCCAATTAGAACAATTAGAAAATGATAAACATTACAAGTCTAAAGTAGTATTATCTAGTATAGAACAAGCTAATCAAATAATTTTATCAGAACAAACCTCATATACTTTTATTGATGAAAAAATGGAAACAAGAAATATCTATATAGTAGTGTATACACAAGGAAAAAAGGTATATTATTTTTTAGGAGATATAAGAAAAGTATATAAAAAATTAGTAAAAGTCCCATTTAAAATTACTGGATTAAGTTTAAATAGTAAAAGATTTTCTATAAATATGTATGCATATGTAATTAATAAATATAATTTAAATATTACAAATAAAATGTTTGTTGTTAATGAATTTATAAAAAAAGATATAAAACTTACAGAACATATAATTAAAATGTCTAAATTCAAACTACTATTTTCTAAAAATAAATTTAATGTGAAAGTTAGTAAAAACGAGTTACTTAAAGAAGAAGTACCAATTAATAATGGATTAAAAATAGTGTTAGAAATAAATGGAGAAGAAATTGAATATAAAGTAGCAATTAAAAATAAAAAGATTCGAAACTCGAAATATTATTATACTCCAATAAAAACACAATATATAGGAGATTTTGCTTTTCATATAAGGAGATCTCTTAATGGTAAATTAGTTTTAGTAAAAAGATTAAAAGAACCAATAGAAGATACTCTTAGATTTAAATTATTAGAAAATAAATTTGTTTCTATAATTCTGTATTTTTTAGGACAAGTAGGAAAGAAACTTAGAACAAAGAATGTTAATATATATTATGAAAAATTCTGTTCAAAAATTGAAGAAGGGGCATATGATATATATGCTAAATGCAAAAATAGTAAAACTTCTAAAAATTACTTTATTTTAAGTAAAGATTCAGATGATTTTGAAAGAGTAAAAAATGATAAAAATGTAATAAAACAATATTCATTTAAATATTATTGGTTAATATATAATGCTAATTATGCTATTGCTACTGAAGCACAAAGTCATTTAAATGTATTAAGATCTAATAATAGATGGCTTAGAAAAGCAACATATAATATCAAATTTATATTTTTACAACATGGTATTACATATTTAAAATCACATTCTATGAATTCAACTTTTGTAACTGGTAAAGAAGGAGAACAAGAATATATAGTAGTTGGTAGTGAAAAAGAACAAAATATAGTATCTGATATGTTTAAAATAGATGAAGATAAAATACTTGTAACAGGTCTTCCTATATTTAGTAACTTAAAATATAAACATATTAATCAAGATTCAGATGATTTTATTACAATTATGCTAACATGGAAACCATATGAAGAATATATATATAATTTTGAAGAATCTACTTATTATGAATATATTATAGATATATATAATATACTTTCTAAATATATAGATAAAGAGAAAATAGCAATAGTTGCTCATCCAAAAGTATACGATTTACTAGAAAGTACAGATATGAAAGATAGTATATGGCAAGGCAAAATTTCAGAGATATTAGAAAAAACAAAAATGTTAATAACAGATTATTCTTCAGTATGTTATAATTCATTTTATCAAGGAGCAGGAGTAGTTTTTTATCAACCAGATTTAGAGATGTATCAAACATATAATGGAGAATTGATACCAACAGATGATGAATACATAGGAAAGAGAGCATTTGATATTCAACAATTAGAAACCATAGTTAAAGAAACTATAGTAAATAAAAAGATAAATTTAAGTAAAATAAGAAATAAAGAGTTTGAAGAAAAATATTCTACAATAAATGAATTTTCTGATGGAAAAAATATAGATAGAATATATGAAAAATTAAAAGAATTAAATATAATATAAATGCAAAAAAATATCACTATTTAAGTGATATTTTTTTGTTGAAATAATTAATAATAAATGATACAATGTTCACATATTTCGTATATAAAAAAGGGGGGAATTTATATGAAATTAAAAAAATTATTATTAAGTATTTTAATAGTTGCGGTATTTAGCATTATTACATCAATTACTTCAAATGCAGCAAATGAGACAATATCATTTAATGTAAATGTAGCTAATGATTATACATCAGCATATGAAGTATTAGAATTAGTAAATAAAGAAAGAAAAGCAGAAGGACTAAATGAGTTAAAAATGGACAAAGATTTATTAGATGCTGCAATGATTCGTGCAAGTGAATTAGTATTAAATTTTAGTCATACTAGACCAAATGGAACAAGTTGCTTTACAGCAATAAATAAACCATTTAGTCATATGGGAGAAAATATAGCAGCAGGGCAATCAACATCAAAATATGTAATGCAATGTTGGATGGAATCACCAGGTCATAAAGCAAATATTTTAACAGGAGATTTTACATCTATAGGTATTGGTTGTGTAAAATATGGAAATGTTCCATATTGGGTACAATTATTTGGAGAATCTAATACAATAACTCCAGCTGTAAAACTTAATAATAGTAAAATAACAAGAAAAGTAGATATGTTATCTAGTGATGTACAATTATATTATAATTCTATGAAAGAGATATTTAAAGGAGATTACAAAAACGGGTTTGAAACAACAATAGTAGTTCTTAATCCTGGATGGCAAGGAAGATGTACTACAATAGACCCAAATGATCTTATTTTTGAAAGTTCAGATAAATCGGTATTTATTGTAGATAATAAAGGAATTTTAAAATTTAATTCAGCAGGAAAAGCATATTTAACAGCTACATTAAAGCAAAATAAAAACATAAGTGTAAAAAAAGAAATAAATGCAATAGTAAGAATGTATGAATTAAAATTAGATGATATAAAAGACCAAATATTTACAGGTAAAGATATTAGACCAGAAGTTACAATAAAAGATGGAGATTATACCTTAGTAAATAATAAAGACTATAAAATAACATATACAAATAATAAAAAATATGGAAAAGCAACAGCTAAAATAGAGTTAATTGGAAGTTACTTGGGAACTGCTGAAAAAACATTTAACATAGTTCCTCCTAAAGTAACAAAACTTAAGGTTAAATCTACATCAACAAATACTATAAATTTAACTTGGAAAAAGACAAATGGAGTAACAGGTTATAAAGTATATTTATATGATTATTCAAAAGGTAAATATAAATACTATGGAAAAACAAATAAAACATCTATCAAAATTAAAAATTTAAAATCTGGTACAAAATACAAAGTAAGAGTAAGAGCATATAAAAGCGTAAATGGAACTCAGTATTTTGGAGAATATACTACAGCATTAAAAACAACAACCACTCCTAAAAAAGTGACAAATTTAAAAACTAAATCAAAATCTAAAAATAGTATAAAATTAAGTTGGAAGAAATCAAATGGATCAACAGGATATAAAGTATATGTGTATAACACTAAAACAAAAAAATATGAATACTATGGAAAAACAAGCAAAACATCTATTACAATTAAAAAATTAAAATCAGGTAAATCATATAAAATAAAAGTTAGACCATATAAAACAATTGAAGGAAAGCAATATTTAGGAGAAAATTCTGGTGCTATAAAAGTATCTATTAAAAGCACAAGTAAAAAAGTATATATAACTCCTAAAGGAAAAAGATATCATTTAAATAAGAATTGTGGAGGAAAGAATTCATATTCTGTAAATATTAATACTGCAACGTCTTATGGACTAACTGCTTGCAAAAAATGCTCTAAATAATGAAAATGTCATTTTGTGTCGAACGAAAAATATTGTAAGACTATTAACTTTAAATATATAATATTATCATTCTTTTCAAAGGAAATCTTTGTGAGTGGTGTTATGAGTAATTCTGATCTAGTTTTGAAGTTAGTAGAAATGCTTCTTGAATCTGAAAAGAAACAAAAAGATAATATTAATTATCAAGAGAGCAAAAGAAAAAATTAGTACATAACTAATTAAAAAGAGATAGTAATTCGCAGTTACTATCTCTTTTTTTGATATTATGATAACTCTAATCTTATTTTGTTATCTTAAACTACTTATATTCTACTACTTAAAACTTAAATTGTCAAACTTATTAAGATATATTCAGTAAAAATTTACTTTTTTAATTTAATCTTTAATTTAAGAACAAATGTTTGACAATAAAATGAAAATATTATATAATATGTAAAAATAATTAAGGACGTGATAATGTGAATTTAACAGAACTAAAAAAAGAAATTATAAAAAATACAATAGAAGGTTATAAAGTAAAAACTAATTTCATTTCATGTGATTTTTTAGTGCAAATTGGAGGATTTATTATCATTGCGAAACCAATTTATTTAGAAAAAGAAGTAAGGTATGAATTTAGTTGGATACACAATTTTTATCAAATAAAGAAGTGACTTACAAAGAAATAGTTATGATAAAAAATATAATTGATTTATTAAACAAAAATAAAAAGTTAGCTTTATCAAAGTTGAAAAAATGGAAAATTGAAGAATATATAGAAGACAAAAGACAAAGAGAACTGAGAAGTGAGCAAATGTTAGAAGCATTGAAGAGTGCTTTTGTAAACAGAACAAAATCTATATGAGTTTTTAAAATTGTATATATTTATAAGGAGGTACTTTTATATGAATAGTAATAACAAATTAGAAACAATATCAAATCTTTTTGAAGGAATAGAAATAAGAAGTATATGGAATACAGAAAAAGAAGAATATTTTTTTAGTGTAGTTGATGTTATTAGTGCATTGACAGATAGTAAAATTCCAAGGAATTATTGGAGTGATTTAAAACGAAAATTAATAGAAGAGGGAAGTGAGTTGCACGAAAAAATCGTGCAACTGAAATTAAAATCAAATAAAGATGGAAAAAGATATATTACAGATACCTTAGATACGGAAGGAATCATAAGATTAATAGAGTCAGTTCCAAGTTCAAAGGCAGAACCTTTCAAATTATGGCTTGCATCTTTAGGTAAAGAAAGAATAGATGAGGTCTTTGATCCAGAAATAGCAGTTAATAGAGCAATTGATTATTATAGAAGTAAAGGATATTCAGATAAATGGATTGAATCAAGACTTAAAGGAATATTGGATAGAAAAAGATTGACTGATATTTGGAAAGAAAATGGTATTAAAGAAAATTACGAATATGCAGTTTTAACAAATGATATATATAAAACTTGGTCTGGAATGAAAGCATCAGAATATAAAAATTATAAAAATATTAGGAAAGAGTCTTTAAGAGATAATATGACAGATGTAGAGGTAGCTCTTACAGATTTAGGAGAAATTGCAACTCGTGAACTTGCAAAAAAGCATAGACCACAAGGATTAAAAGCAAATAGAAAGATTGCAAAGGAAGGAGGAGAAGTTGCTAAAACGGCTCGTGATGATTTAGAACAAAAACTTGGAGAAACAATTATTAGTAAAGAAAATAGATTGAATTATAAATATTTAGAAGATAATAAAAAACTAGAAGATAAAAATAGTAATTAAGATGAAACTACTTAATTTAATAAATATAAAAATAGCAAATGTAAAAGTAGATATAAGCACTATAAAAACAGAAAATACCTCAATTAAAATTGAAGACAGGAAAGTGAGTATTAACATATCGTCTACATACATTGAAGGGCAAACTTTCAGGACTTAATACTTGAGAAAGGAAGGTTAATTTTGAAAGTACAAGTTATAGAGAAGAAATAAAAGGGAATTTAAGAGTATATGCCTATGCAAGAGTTAGTATACTATATTTTTATTATATGTCAAAAGATATTAGAATATTTACAAAAAATTTAGTCGACATTTTTCTACATATTAATTTTAAAATATTGTAGTATTTTATTGACTATAAAAAACTATTAGAGTATTATATATTAAGAAAATAATAAAGGGAAAAGTAGATAGATGAAGGAAAAGATAAAAGAAAAAATCAAACAAATATATCCAAAAATAAATGTATATTTAATATACACAATTTTATTTACAATTTTATCATTTTTAATATATTACATATTTCTAAATTCAGGAAAAAGTTTTATATGGCAAGAAGATGGGCTAAAGCAACATTTTGCAATATTATATAATTTTAACGAAACTATAAGAAATGTATTTACAAATGGTATTAATCTTTTTTCTTGGGAAACAGGACTTGGACTAGATGTAATAGGTCAATATTCTTATTATATATTAGGAGACCCATTTGCATACTTAAGTTTATTATTTCCAATGAACAAATTAGAATTAGCATATAATGCATTAATAATTATTAGAATGTATTTTGTAGGAATAGCATTTTTAGCATTTTGTAAATACAATAAAAAAGATAACTTTAATTCTATATTAGGATGTATAATATACACTTTTTCTGGATTCATATTATATTCAGGGGTAAGACATCCATATTTTTTAAATGCAGCAATTTTATTACCATTAGTATTTTTAGGAATAGATAAACTTTTAAAAGAAGATAAAATAAACTTTTTTATAATTATGATTGCTATTACAGCAATTGTAAATTACTATTTCTTATATATGATTACAATTTTAGGTATTATATATGGATTAGTAAAATATAGATCAGAATATAAAAACAAAGGAATAAAAGTATTTTTAAATAAACTTTTAAAAGCATTTTTAGGCTATATTATAGGTATATTAATTGCTGGAATAATATTACTTCCAACAATATATAGTTATTTAAATTCAAATAGATTAACAAATTGTGAAAATGTAAAATATAATTTTAAATATTATGCAAGCTTATTTACAGGATTTACATCTAATAATAGTTTATATTGGACACGAATATGTACAACATCATTTACACTAATAATGTTACCAGTAGCTTTTGTTAATAGAAATAAAAATAAAGAAAATAGAACATTTTTTATAAGTATATTAATAACAACAATTATGTTATTAATTCCATTTTGTAGCTCACTAATGAATGGATTATCATTTAGTACAAATAGATGGGTATTTGGCTATGTATTTTTACTTTCATATATGATAGTATTAAATTTTAGAAAAGATTTAAAATATACAAAAGAAGAATTAGCATATATGGTTTTAACATTAGTTGTATATTGTATAGGAATAGTATTTTGCAAGGGAAAAGCAGAAATAAGAATATCACTAATTACTACTTTTTTAGCTATAATTATGTTTTCTATAATAGCTTTAATAAATATGCTTAAAAATAAAGATAAAACAAAATATGAAAACATATTTAGTTATGGAAAATATGCTATATTTTGCTTAATTATTATTAATATAGTATTTTGTGGATATAATTTATATTCAAAATCAGGTAAAAAATATATTAAAGAATTTATAAAATCTGGTAAAGTTACACAAAAGTATGATAATTATAATAATAAAATAAAAGGATTTGACAAAGCAATAGAAAAAATTAAAGACGATGATAATACTTTTTATAGAATTTCTACAAACAAGTATAATTATCCTAATATATCACTAGTACATAATTATAAATCATTAAATTCATATTTATCTGTAGGAAATAAATATGTGGGAAAATTATCTAAAGAACTTCAAAATAGATTATATAATTCAGATACAAATCCATTAAAAGAGTTTGACAATAGAACTAAAATTACAACATTACTTGGAACAAAATATTTTGTTGTAAATGAGAAGAATAAAGAATATGTACCATATGGATATAATTTATATAGAGAAATATCACAAAAAAATAAAACAACACAAATATATAAAAATCAAAACAATTTAGGACTAGGCGTATTTTATGATAATTATATATTACAAGAACAATATAATAAATTAAATGCATTAGAAAAAGAACAAATTATATTAGACACAGCAGTTTTAGAACAAGAACCTAAGAATAATATTTTAAAAAATGTAGATATAGTAGATAAAGTAAAATCAAGTACTTGTGTAAATGTAAAATATAAAATTAGAAACAACAAAATTTTAAAGCAAAATAAAATAACCACAACAAAGAAAAATCAAAAATTAGTACTAGATATTGATAAAATAGAAAATAGCGAATTATATTTAGTAATACAAAACTTTGACTATGATGGAACTGAAAAAAATGATATTAAAATTAATTATAAAAACATTAAAAAAGTACAAAAGTTTAGAGATAAAGAAGTAGATCCATATTATTCTTATAATCCAAATATATTAATAAATTTAGGCTATAGCAAAATACATAATGGAAAAATCGAAATACAATTTACAAACAAAGGAGAATATAGTTTTAAGAAAATATATGTTATAGCAGTCTCAATGGATTCTTATGATAAAAGTATACAAAAGTTAAAACAGACTAAGTTTAACTTAGAAAAATATGAAAATGATGAAATTATAGGCAATATAAAAAATGACAAATCAGGAATATTACAATTATCAATACCATATACAAAAGGTTGGACAGCATATGTAGATAGTAAAAAGGTTGATACAACTATAGTAAATACAGCATTTGTTGGAATTGCTTTAGAAAAAGGAAATCATAATATAGTTTTAAAATATGAAACTCCATATTTAAAACTAGGAATAATATTTAGTATTATAGGTGTAATAGTGTTTATATTTATAACTATATATCAAAAAAGCATTATGGAAAAAAAGATTAAAAATGGTGATAAGGATGGAAATAAATAAAAAAATAGAAAAACTTATTATATATATAGTAGAAATAATATTTATTTTAATATTAAGTTTTTTAACAATTGAAAGCATATTTAAAACATGTACTATAAACGATTATGAAATAACAAGCTATTTATATGATAATCCAATTATTCATATTATAACAATTAGTTTAACAATATTAATTTTTATGTTTATAAACAAGAAAAAGCTACAAATTAATAAAAAGTGGTTATGGGTATTAATAGGAATATGGACCCTAATTTCTGCTGTATGGATATACATATGTGATTTATACCCAAGAGCTGATCAAAAATATATATATGAAATAGCCATGCAAATGAAACAAGGTATTTTTAAAGGATTTGATATAGGAAATTATGCATATTCTAATCCACATCAATATGGATTAATATTATATGAATATATTTTTGGATTCATATTTGGAAGTAAAAACTACTTAGGTTTACAATTGATTAATGTTGTAGCATTATTAGTATCATTTTTTTGCATATATAAAATAACTAGAATATTGTTTGAAAATAAAGAAACATCAGTTATAACAATATTTGGACTGCTTTTATTTATACCTATTTGGTTTTATATAACATTTATATATGGAAATATATTAGGATTAGCATTTTCAATGATTTCATTATTACTTATGTTAAATTATTTAGATACAAGAAAAGTAAAATTTTTAATATTTGGTGCTATTAGTATAAGTTTAGCGATAGTATTTAAATCAAATTATTTAATAATGTTAATTGCAATAATATGTATGCTATTAATAGATATAATAGCTAATAAGAAATTTAAAAATATAATCACTATTATTTTATTAATATTAATGTATTTAGTTATTAAAAATTTAATACCAATTACAATGCATATAATAACAGGCAAAGAAAAAGCAGAAGGAATTCCAATGATAGCATATGTAGAAATGGGTATGCAAGAAAGTGAAAGAGCACCTGGATGGTATAATACATATAATAGGAGTGTTTATAAAAAGAATAAATATAATTCTAAAGAAGCTAAAAAGGTTATAAAACAAGATTTAAAAGAAACAATAAATAAATTTAAGAATAATCCTAAATATACCATGGAATTTTTCTATAAAAAGACTATTTCTCAGTGGAATAATCCTAATTTTCAATGTTTTTGGATAAGTAAAGCAAGAAGAACTGGAACAGGAAAAGAAAAATCAGTAATTACAAAATCTGTTAATGGGTCAGGAAAAGTTAATAAAGTAATTAATGAATATATGAATATAATGCAAACAATAATATTATTTGGAGCAACTGCTTTTATGATAATTAATTTTAAAAATAACAATGGTAGACAATTAATTTTTGCAATTATGTTTATAGGTGGATTTTTATTTCATCTAATTTGGGAAGCAAAATGCCAATATACAATAACATATTTTGTTTTACTGATACCATATACAGTAAGAGGATATATACAATTAGCAAACATTATAAATAAAAAGTTGAAAAATAGATTAAATTAAATATAAAAATAGAAGAAAAGATAAATTGGTATGTTTTCTTCTATTTTTGTAAATTTAAACTTGCATTTAAATAATAAAAGTGATAGGATAAAAAATGTAAAAAAAGAATGTTAGGAGTAATAAAGTGAGAACTATAATTAAAATTTTAAAGGAACATTTTGAATACAGAAAACAAATATTAAAATTAGCAAAAGCAGATTTAATAAAAACATACAGAGGTTCAGCATTAGGATGGTCTTGGGCAGTAATAAAACCAACTGTTACAATCTTTGTTTATTGGTTTGCATTTTCAATAGGATTAAGAGCAAGTAGCACAATTGCAAATTATCCTTTCTTTTTATGGTTAATTGCAGGTTTAGTTCCTTGGTTTTATATGGGAGATATGATAACACTAGGGACAAGTTGTATAAGAAAATATAGTTATTTAGTAAATAAAATGAAATTTCCAGTATCTACAATACCAACTTTTGTAAGTATTTCTAATATGATTATTAATATTATATTAATATTAATTGTAGTAGCAATTTTTTGGGCATTTGGATATTCACCAGATGTATATTTATTACAACTACCATTTTATTTATTATTAACATTTATATTTTTTACATTATGGGCATTTTTTGCATCTTTCATAGGTGCAATGAGTAAAGACTTTGTAAATTTAGTTAGATCATTTATAACAGCTGTATTTTGGCTATCTGGTATACTTTGGGATGCAGACACAATAACAGATCCTTGGTTACATAGGTTTTTAATGTTAAATCCAGTAACATTTTTAGTAACAGGATTTAGAAATTGTTTTATAAATAAAATATGGTTTTGGCAACAACCTAAAAGACTAATGTATTTTATAATTTTAACAGGGATTATGATAATAATAGCATTGTGGAGTTATAGAAAATTAAGAAAAGAAATACCAGATGTTTTATAATATGGGGAGAATAAATATGAGTAAAACAGTAATAGAATTAAAAAATGTAACTAAAAGATATAAGTTATATAAAAATGATAAACAAAGATTAATAGGTATATTTTTAAAAAATGTTAGATTTAGAGATAAAAAAGCAGTAGATGATGTATCTTTTACAATAAAAAAAGGAGAATCTGTTGCTATATTTGGAAAAAATGGTGCAGGAAAATCTACAATTTTAAAAATGATAACAGAAGTAGCATTTCCAACTAGTGGAAAAATAAAAGTAAATGGAAGAGTAAGTGCACTTTTAGAACTTACTTCTGGATTTGATTTAGAATTTACAGGAAGAGAAAATATATATTTAAAAGGTCAAATTTTAGGATTAACAAATAAAGAAATTAAAAGTTTAGAAAAAGAAATAGTTGATTTTGCAGAACTTGAAGAATATATCGATCAACCAGTTAGAACATATTCTAGTGGTATGAAAGCAAGATTAGGTTTTTCTATAAATGTTAATATAAAACCAGACATTTTAATTGTAGATGAGGCTTTAAGTGTTGGTGATGAAGAATTTAAAAACAAATGTATTACAAAAGTCAATGAAATAATTAATAAAGAAGATGTTACACTTTTATTTGTTACGCATGCTACAGGTGTAGCTAAATCTTTTTGCAAAAGAGGAATAGTAATGAATAAAGGTAAAGTAGAATTTGATGGAGATATAGATAAAGCAATAGAAGAGTATGACAAAATAATAAGAAAATAGTAAAATATTTCCATTTGACATATACCAAGTTTAAGTGTTATACTATTTAAGTCAATAAAACGAAGATTATGAAATATAAAAGGGGCAAATGTAGAAAGCAGGGATTAAAGTGAATCAAAATAATAGTAGACATAGTGTAAATAGAAGCAATATAAATTCAAATGTTAGAACTAATGTAAAGAAAGTTCCAAACAAGAAATCAAGAAAAAAGAATAATAGAAAAAAAGTTGCAATTGTAATATTAATGATTATAGTTATTCTAATAGGAATAATAGTAGGATTTATATATAATAAGATAAGTAAAGTTAATTTTGTTGAATTAAATAAAGAAAATTTAGGTATTGGTAATAGTACAGGATATAGAAATATTGCTTTGCTTGGTGTAGATTCAAGAAATATGAATAATACCAAAGGTTCAAGAAGTGATGCAATAATAATTGTAAGTATAAACCAAAAAACTAAAAATGTTAATTTAATATCTGTGTATAGAGATTCATATTTAGATGTTCAAGGACATGGTTTAACTAAAGTTACACATGCACATGCTTATGGAGGACCAGAGCTTGCAATAAATACTTTAAATAGAAATTTAGATTTAGATATATCAGAATTTGTTACTGTTAATTTTGAAATAGTTGCAGATATAGTAGATCTAGTTGGTGGAGTAGAAGTTAATATACAAAAAAGTGAAATTAATGAAATGAATAAATATATTAAAGATACTTCAAAAAATGTTGGAAGATCTGCTAAACCAATAACTAGTTCTGGAAAACAAAAATTAGATGGTATACAAGCTGTAACTTATGGTAGAATAAGGAAAGTAGGAAACGGAGATTATAGGAGAACAGAAAGAATGAGGACAGTTATAAAAGCAGTTTTTGATAAAGCAAAAACCATGAATGTATCAACTTTAAATGATATAGCAAATAAAATTTTACCAGAAGTACAAACAAATATAGGATTATCTGAAGTTATATCATTAATACCTTCAATAACATCAGTTAATGTTTCTGATAGCATTGGATGGCCATATGAAGTTAGAAGTTACAATTCAGGTGCATCTTATGTAGCTCCTGTAACATTAGAAGCAAATGTTGTAAAGCTACATAGAGAAGTATTTAAACAAGAAAACTATGAGGCAAGTGATATTGTAAAAGAAATTAGTAATAATATAATAAAGAAAACAGGGTATAGTAAAACAAGTATAAAATTAGATGAAAATAATACAATAAATGACTAACTAACAAAAATAGAGGAAAGAAGATTCTTTTCTCTATTTTTTTATTGGTTTACAACTTGAAAATTATGTAAATATATGATATAATATTTGCATAGTTTTTGAAAGGAAGAAAATTATGAGTATAAAAGGAATAGTATATGAAATAATTAGAAAAATTACAGGAAAAAAAGATAAGAATCAAATGCAACTTGAAGAACCAGTAGAAAACAATGAAATTGATAATAGTTTAATAAATGAAGATAAAATAGAATCACAAGTAGATGAAAATAAAATGGAACCACAAGTAAATGAAATTGAAAATAATGAAGAAGAAATAATAGAAGAAGATACGCTTGTTTCTAGATATTTATCTATAATAAGAACAAGGATTTATTTAGATAAAATTGATGATGATTTTATTGATGAAATAAATGAAAGTGAAATTTTATCACAATACCAAAAAACTATTATATTATTGGCATTATGTGAAAAAAACAATATGTTGAAACGTGCTAAACAAATTAAAGATAATTCAAATTTTAAGAATGAAAATGAAAGAAAAGAAATAAATAAAATTATAGAGAGAATTAAATCAAATAAAATTAAAAATTTTGATTTAAAAAGATATGATAGTGTATTAGGATGGGAATATAATGAAGAATTATATGAAAGTTATTTAAAACAAGAAGAAGAAGAAGAAGAAAAAAGTTTGGAAAATACTATAAAAGTAAGTAAAGAAATAAAACAATTAATAAATGATGAAAGATATGAAGAAGCAGAAAAAAAAGGGAAAAAGTATAAAGATAATATAATTATACAAACACAGATGTTATTAATAGCAATAAAGCAAAATGATTTCGAAAAAATAAAACTAATTGCTAAAACTTATAAAGATTTTGAAGCAATTCAAATACAAATAGGTAATTATATAAAAGAATTAATAAGTCTTGAAGAATTTGAAAAGGCTATAGAATTATGTGAATTCTTTTTAGAAAATCCAATAATACAATCACAGAGGTTAACAATAGCAATAAAACAAAATGATTTTGGAAAAATACAACAAATTGCTAAAACTTATAAAGACGTTAAAGCAATTCAGAGACAGATAAGTATACTTATAAATGAATTAATAGATAATAGAAAATATAAAACTGCAACACAATTAGGGGAGATTTTTAAAGATGATTCTATAATACAATCACAAATGCTAACAATAGCGATAATACAAAAAGATTATGAAAAAATAGAACAAATTGCTATAATTTATAAAGATGTTAAAGCAATTCAAAGACAAATAAGTGTACTCATAAATGAATTAATAGAGAGTAGCGAATATAAAACTGCAATAAGGTTAGGAAAAATTTTTAAAGACGATGTTATAATGCAATCACAAATGCTATTAATAGCAATAAAGACAGAGGATAATAATGAGATAAAGCAGATTGCAAAAAAATATAAAGATGATGAAGTAATAAGGACACAACTAGAGAGATATATTGAAATACAATTAATAAAAAAACAATATGCAATAGTATTAGAAATACAAGATATTTTAAATAATAAAGAAAAAACTCAAGAACAATTACAACCAGAAAATAGTGAAAGTATTGAAGATGTTGAAAATAGTGAAAATATTGAAGACAATGAAAAAAATCATTATCTTGCTAAATTAAAAACAAGAATTTATTTAGGTAAAATTGATGATGAATTAATTAATGAAATAAATGAAAGTCAAATTTTATCAGAATATGAAAGAACTATTATTTTATTTGCAATATATGAAAAGAAAAACATGCCTGAACGTGTAAAACAAATACAAGCTAAAGCAAATTTTGAAGATGAAAGTCAAAAAAGAGAAGTAAGAAAAATAATAGAAAGAATGAAATCTAAAAAGAAAAGAATATTTGATTTTGGAATATATGATAAATTATTATACTGGCAATTTGATGAGGAACTACTTGGAAAATACAAAAATAATGAAGACGATAAACAAGCAGTAAAAGAAAGTAGCGAAATATCAAAACCAGTAGACAAAGAGGGAAAAATAGAAAATACAGAAGAAATTATATTAGAGCAAGAAGGTAATAAAGATGGGTTAGAGATATCAACTGAAAATGCAGATACTAATAATTTAAAAATTGAAGATAATACAGATAATATAGTAAAAAAACAAAATTCCAGTGTAAAAGCTATAGTTTTAGAATATTTAATTGAAAAAAGAGTTGATATATATGTAAAAACATTTACAGATAATATTAACAAAAGAAAAAAGGCAATAAATCAATTAGATATTATACAAGAAATGATTGAAAGAGTAGAAAATTGTAAGAATGATGATGAATATATAGATATGCTATATAATAGAATTCAAAAATTAAAAAATAGTGAAAATAATAACAAAGAAGTAGAAGATAGAGATGAATAATTAAATTAATATTTAAATAAAAATTTAAGAGGTGTTTAAAAAATGGATGAAAATAAATTAAATAATGAAGAAATAAAATTAACTTTTGAAGAGGTAAGGCAACAAATTAGTCAATTAATAAAAAAAGGAAAATATGACGAAGCTAAAATAATTGGAGAAAAAGAGGAATATGCTATTAGAGTAAATATTCAAAAATTAATGATAAAGTTATATATTACAGAAGGAAATACTGAAAAAGCAATTGAAGTATCACAAAGAGAATGTTTTAGGCAAGATCCACAAATCCAATCATTGATAATGAAAATGTATACAGATAATGGAGAATTTGATAAAGCATTACAAATAGGACAACAAGAAAAATTTATATTTAATTTTACTATACAAGATCAAATAAGAAGAGCTAAAGAATTAAAAAGATATAAACAAAAAATAGAAGAAAGAAAAAAACAAGAAGATAGTAAAGATGAACAAGAAAGATTATTAATAGATGAAGGTGCATATGAATTTTTAAGAGAAATTAAAACAAAGATATATTATAATAAAATTGATAATGAATTAATAGAACAAATTAATCAAAGTGGACTTTTATCAGAATACCAAAAAACATTAATTATGCTTGCAATATGTGAAAAGAAAAACATGCCTGAACGTGCAAAACAAATACAAGCTAAAGCAAATCTTGAAGATGAAAACCAAAAGAAAGAAGTAAGAAAAATAATAGAAAGAATAAAATCAAAGAAAAAAGCAATATTTAATCTAGGTGAATATGATCGATTGCTAAATTGGAGATTTGAACATAAGTTAGTTGAAAAATACAATAAAGAAAATGAGAGTAAAAATCAATTAGCTAAGAATGAAAATGAAGATAATCAAAAGTAGATAAATTTTAAGAAATAAATCTAAATAGAGGTTTATTTCTTTTTTTATTTAATTGTGAAAAATGTGTGTTTTACCTTTAATTTCATTGACAAAATGTGGTTTTGAATATAAAATTACAATATGAAAAAAGAGGTGCGAAATGTATGAAAGAAGATATACAAGTAGATGTCTTACTTGCAACATATAATGGCGAAAAATATTTAAAAAAACAATTAGATAGTATATTAAATCAAACATATAAAAATATAAGAATTTTAATAAATGATGATTGTTCAACAGATGGAACTATAAATATATTAAAAGAATATGCAAAAAGAGATGATAGAATAAAAGTTATATATAATGGTAAAAATTTAGGATATATAAAGAATTTTGAAGAATTATTAAAAAGAGTAGAAAGTGATTATTTTGTATTATCAGATCAAGATGATATATGGTATGAGGACAAGATAGAAAAGTCTTTAAATAAATTAATAAATGATAAATCTGACTTAGTGTTTACAGATTTAGAAGTTGTAGATGAAAATTTAAATCAAATTTCACCATCATTAATAAAATTTATGCAATTTGAAAAAAATATAAAAAAACATAATGATTATAAATTAGTGTTTTTAAGAAATTGTGTTACAGGGTGTACAATTCTTTCAAAAAAAGAATTAATAAAAAACTATATTCCAATTCCAGATAAAAGTCCTATGGTACATGATTGGTGGATGGCACTTATAATATCACAAATAGGAAGAATTTCTTATTTAAATGAAACAACTATAAAGTATAGACAGCATATTGATAATCAACTTGGAATATATGGAATGAAAAACTATATTCAAGATTTTGATGAATATAGGCAAAAATATATAAATTTAAAACTTGATCAATTTAGATTATATGTTGAAAACCAGATGTATTTTAAAAATAAAGAACTTGTCAAGCTTTCAAAAGATGCAATCAAATATTTAGAAAATATAAAAAATAAGAAATATTTTAATTTTAGAAATTATAAAACGTTTTTTAAGCTATATAATATGGAATATTTTTCAATGAGATTAAAAACATTTCTAATGTTAAATTTTCAAATAATTGGAAGAGTAATGTTTAACTTAAGAGCTGTAATTTCGAAATTGAAATTTTAAAATTGGAGGAAAAATGGACGACGAGGAATTAGTAGATATATTAGTAACTACATATAATAGTAATCAAAAATATTTAAAAAAACAATTAGATAGTATATTAAATCAAACATATAAAAACATAAAAGTTATAATAAGTGATGACAAATCTACAAATTTTAGAGTATTAAAAACATTAGAAGAATATGAAAAAAAAGATAAAAGAGTTATAGTTTATGCTCAGGCAAAAAACCTAGGATATAATAAAAACTTTGAATTTTTATTAAAACAATCAACAGCAGAATATATAATGTTTTGTGATCATGATGATATATGGCATGAAGATAAAGTTAGAAAATCTTTAGAAAGACTAAAAGAAAAATGTGTAAGTTTAGTTTACTCAAATTCAACTCAAATTAATGAAAAAGGTGAAGTATTAAAACAAGATTATTTTAAATATAAAAACATGCCAAAAATTAGTGGAAAGAATAATCATTTAGCAATATCAAGATATGCAGGGCTTGGATGCTCTCAAATTTTTACAAAAGAAGTAAAGAAAAGAATGCTTCCATTTACAAAAAAAGTAATAGCCCATGATTGGCTTGCAGGTTTTATTGCAAGTGAACTAAATGGAATAGACTATATAGAAGATACTTTATTTGATTATAGATTACATACAAATAATGTATTTGGAGGAAGAAGTTTATCTCAAAATTTAAGCACATGGAAAGAAAATAAAGGTAAATCCTATGAATCATTTTTAGAATATAGAAAATATATAATAGATTCTGCATATTTAGATGGTGCAAAAATGTGTCTTGAGTATTCACTCTTAGATTCTAATAAAATTTTTACAGAAAAATTAATAAAATATTATGAGAATTTAAAAGTATCTAAATATATAAACTTTCACTTAATAAAATATTTTAAATATTTATCAGGAAAAAATCTATTAAAAAAGATGGTAAAGGAAATTGCAATATTTCATTTTCCGTTGTTAGCATATATATGCTTTAAAAATATATAAAGAAAGGTAAAGTAATGGAATTTATTAAATCAGTATTAAAAAATAGAAAATTAATATTTAGCTTAGGAAAAAACGATTTTAAAAATAGATTTGCAGGTACAAGTTTAGGTGCAATATGGGGATATATCCAACCATTTATATTCATGTTTACATATGTTATTGTATTTCAATACATACTAAAAACAGGAAAAACAGGAGATGTACCATATTTGGTATGGTTTTTACCGGGAATGTCTATGTGGATGTGTATAAATGATTCCATTATGAGTGCAAGTATGTCAATTAGAAATTATAGTTACTTAGTAAAAAAAGTAGTATTTCCAGTTGATATTATACCAATAATTTCAATTATTGCAACAGCATTTATATCAATATTTTTATTTGCTATAGTAATAATAGTATGTTCTATATTTGGGTATTTACCAAATGTTTTAATGCTTATATATATATTATTTTGTGCATATGCACTTATAATATCAATAACAAGATTTACATCAGCACTTTCAACATTAGTTCCAGACTTTGCACAATTACTTAGTGTAATAATGCAATTATGTTTTTGGTTCACTCCAATTGTATGGAATTTAACAATGTTAGATGGACATCAAACTCTACTTAAAATATTTAAATGTATGCCATTTACTTATCTAGTAACAGGATTTAGAGATGCATTTATAGGTGGGAATATATTATCAGAGCAAAATGGAATGTTTACAATTATATTTTGGATAATTACAATATTTATGTTTATATGGGGAAATTATATATTCAAAAAGAATAAAAAGGATTTTGCGGATGTACTATAATTTTGGAGGTAAAGATGCACGAAAATAATAATAATAATAATGATGTTGTCATAAAAATAGAAAATTTAAATAAAGAATATAAAATGTTTGCAAGCAAAAAAGATAGACTATTAGAAACAATAATTCCAGGATATTCAAAACATGGTGTATTTAAAGCATTAGATAATTTTTCTATAGAAATAAAAAAAGGAGAAGTATTAGGAATCCTTGGAAAAAATGGTGCTGGTAAATCAACACTTCTTAAGATAATAACAGGAGTTGTAACACAAACTAGAGGATATATAGATATAAATGGAAAGATAAGTTCACTTTTAGAATTAGGTGCGGCATTTAATCCAGATTTAACAGGGATACAAAACATATATCAACATGGACAAGTAATGGGACTTACAAAAGAGCAAATAGAAGAAAAGAAACAAGATATAATAGATTTTGCAGATATTGGAGATCATTTATATCAACCTGTAAAAACATATTCATCAGGTATGTTTGCACGTTTAGCTTTTGCTTGTGCTATAAATGTAGATCCAGATATTTTAATTGTAGATGAGGTTTTATCTGTTGGAGATATGGCATTTCAGTTAAAATGTTTTAAGAAGTTTGAACAATTTAAAGAAAAAAATAAAACAATAATTTTTGTAAGTCATAGCATTAATGATATTTTAAATAATTGTAACAGAGCTATAATATTAGATTCAGGTAAAAAAATATTCGATGGAGATGTAAAGGCAGGAGTTGATAACTATAAAAGATTAATAACAGGAATGCTTAGTGATAAAAATAATGAATTTAGTAAAAAAGGAAAAACTTTAGAACCAAAAAAGGTATCAATTACATCAGATGATGAGAATACAGAGTGGAAAAAATATTTTACAATAAATCCTGAAATGTTGATATATGGAAATAAAGAAGCAGAGATTACTGACTTTGGTATTTTTAACTTAAAAGGAGAGCCAGCAACATTAATTGATAGCCAAGAAGAAGTTATAGTTAAATTAAAGGCTTCATTTTATAAAGATGTAGAATGTCCAACTTTTTCTATGACAATTAAAAATTTTAATGGTAAAGAAATGTGTGGTACAAATACAAGCTTTAAAAATATATATACAGGACTATGTAAAAAAGGAGAAGACTATATTTGTGAATTTAAACAAAAATTCAAATTAGCACCTGGAAAATATACGATATCATTAAGTTGCAGTAGGTATGATGCAAATGGAGAAATTGTTGTTATAAATAGAAACTATGATGCATTAATATTTGAGACAATGTCTACAACACCAATTGTTGGATGTTTTGATATTGATACAAAAATAGACTTTAAAAAATTAAATTAGGAGAAAAGTATGCAGGAAATTCATTTATTTATATTATGGGAAAATGCCATTTATAAAAAACAAGAAATATTAGAAGATATAAAGCAAAACTTTGACATTTTAGGCATGTATAATATAACATGGAGTAAAGAAAAATTTTCACAAAACTTGTCAAGATTTTATGGAACAAATTTACCTAAAGGAAGCGGAAAAGAATCTCATTGTGGTACAGGACCATTTTTGCTTATTATTGTTAGATGTAATAATCCTAAATATGATAGCCGAGATACATCTAAGGGAATACAAATAGTAAATACATTAATGTTTGATAAAAAAACATATTATAGAGAATTAACTGGTGGAGGACATAAAGTACATGCAACAAATTCTGAAATTGAAACAAATCATGATTTAACATTACTACTTGGAAAAAACATAGAAGATTTCTTAAAAGATAATGATATATGGAATGGCAAAGAAATAAGTCTTAAAAAAGATTTATTAGGAGCAAATGATTGGGAAAATGTACAAGAAATGTTTTATGCATTAAACAATTGTACAAATTATGCAATACTTAGAAATTTTGAAAATTTGCCAGAAGAAATATATTTAAATGATCATAATGATATTGATTTAATATGTAACTCATACGAAAATGTAGCATATGTTTTAAATGCAAAAAAGGTTTTTGATGAAGAATATAGAGTTCATTACAAAGTAAAACTTAAAGATAAGTACGCAAATTTTGACTTAAGATATATTGGAGATGAATATTATTATAAGAAACTAGAAGAAGATATATTAAAAAATAGGATTTATAACAAAAAAGGTTTTTATACTATTTCAGAAGATTATTATTTTTATACATTACTTTATCATGCTATTTTGCATAAACCAGAGTTTTCTAAAGATTATAAGGATAGATTAAAAAACATGAATAGTGATATTTTAAATTTAACAAAAGATGAAGAGTATTTAAAAGTTTTACAAAATTGGCTAATACAAAATGAATATATTGTAACTAAGCCAATAGATAAATCAGTACAATTTAATAAAGAAAATGCTAAAAAATTATCAATATTAGTATATAATGATAATACACAGATTGAAGATGTTATAGAAAAAAACAAAAATATAGAAATAGAAAATAAAATATTAAAAGAAGAACTAGTAAATGTATATAATTCAAAAAGTTGGAAAGTAACAGAGATATTAAGAAAAATATCAAGAAAAATAAAAAATGGGGATTGATTTTTATGAAATTAAATTTAGATTTTTATAAAAGCGATATAAAATATAATGAACTAAACAGGGAAGAATTCATAATAAATAATTATATATGTAATTACAATGAAGAGGATTATGAAAGTATTTTCAAAAGAGATAATAATATAGAAAGTTTATATTGTTTATCAAATATGAGAAAAAATATTATAAGTTGGTATCCTTTTGTAAAAGATAGTTCAGTATTAGAAATAGGAGCAGGTTTAGGAGAAATAACAGGAGAACTTTGCAAAAAAGTTTCACGAGTTGTATCAGTAGAATTTTCTAAAGAAAGAGGAAGAGCAATATCAAAAAGACATAAAAATAAAGAAAATTTAGAAATTATAATAGGTGATTTAAAGGATATTGAATTTTCTGAAAAATTTGATTATATAACTTTAATTGGGGTTTTAGAATATGCACCAAATATTTATAAAACAGAAAATCCTTATATAGATTTATTAGAATATGTAAAAAAATTATTAAAGCCAAATGGAAAGATATTGATTGCAACAGATAATAAATTTGGTATGAGAAATTGGTCAGTAGTTAGTTTAAATGATAAAGATTTACAATATGATGCAGTTAGTTCATCAAAAGTTTTAAATAAAAGTCAACTTATTTCTAAAAGTAAGTTAGAAGAAATGTTTGAAAGCATAAATCTTGGAAAAAGAAAATATTATTATCCACTTCCTGATTACAAGTATACTAATGTAATATTTACAGATTCTTTTCTGCCAAATCAAAATAATTTACATAGAAATATGACATTTTTTAAAGATACTGATATTATAAATTTCCATGAAAATAGTGCATATCTAGAATTAGTAAAAAATGATAAAAATATGTTTGAATTTTTTGCAAACTCATATTTTATAGAAATTAGTCAAGACTTAGTAGAAAATGATATTAAATATGTGTCTTTTTGGAATAATAGAAAGCCAGAATATAGGCTAAAGACTATTATAAAGGGTAATAAAGTATATAAATATCCAGCAGATGATTTAGCTAAAGCTCATATTGAAACAATAAAGAAAAATATAGATATATTAAAAAAATCTAATATAGAAACTTTAGACGAGTATGATGATGAAAAAATAATAAGTAACTTTATGTATGATGGAAAATCATATGATGAATTAATTTTAGAAGAATATGAAAAATATGGAATAGATAAAGTTGTAGAATTAATTAATGAATTTAAAGAAAAGATTTTAGATAAATTAGAAATTACTAATAATGTAAATAATGTTTTTGATAACTATAATATTATATACAAAAAAGAAGAAATAAAAGACCTAAAATTTGTAAAAAATGGGTTATGGGATTTAAATTTTCAAAATTGTTTTGAAAAAGAAAATAAACTATATATATATGACCAAGAATGGGTAGATGCTAAAGTTCCATTAGAGTTTATTATATATAGAGGTATACTAATTTTTTCAGAGCTTAAAAATAAAATTAATGTAAATGAGTTATACCAAAAGTTAGGTATATTAAAATATAAAGAATTGTTTGATAAATTAGAAGATAAAATAGAAGATAGAGCATATTTTAATCCTATACGTATGGCAAACCATAAACCTATGAAAAATGTAAGAGGATTTATAGTAGAAAATAATGATTTAAGAACAAAAAATACATTTATAAATAGTCAATTACAAAAATTAGAAAAAGTAAATAATATTACACAAGAAGAAATAGATCAAATGAGAAATAAAATTAAAGAACAATCACAAAAATTAACAGAAATCGAAAATTCAAAAGGATGGAGATTAACATTAAAAATCAGAAAGATAATTTCTTGTTTTAAAAGAAAAGAGGAGAAATAGTAAATGTCAATAAAAACGAAGAGACTAAGAGATATACTTTTCCCAGAAGGAAGTAAATTAAGAAATATATTAAGATTTTTTAATAAAATAGTAAAAAATTTAAATTTAAGAAATATAAAAAGATTTTTTAACCTTGTAAAACAAAAGGGAATAAGAAAATCAGTTTTAGATACCAAAAATATTTTAATGGGAAGAGTAAATATAAATAACAAGACTGCATATCAAAAATGGATAGAGGAAAATGAGCCTAATGAAGAAGAACTAGAAGAGCAAAGAAATACTAAATTTAGTATTAATCCAAAAATAAGTATATTAGTTCCTTTATTTGATACACCAGTTGAGTTTTTTAGTGAGTTAGTTCAATCATTAATAGATCAAACATATACTAATTGGGAACTTTGTTTAGCAGATGGAAGTAAAATACAAAACCCTAGACTTATGGATATAATAGAAAAAGATTCAAGGATTAAATATAAATTTATTGGTGAGAACAAGAATATATCCGGAAATACTAACGAATGTTTAACATTAGCAACAGGAGATTTTGTTGCACTTTTAGACCATGATGATTTACTTCCTATATTTTCATTATATGAGATAGTAAAAACTATAAATAGAAATCCTAATGTAGAATTTATATATACTGATGAAGATAAAATAATGAAAACTAAAGAAAATAGGGTAGATCCATATTTCAAACCAGACTTTTCTCCAGATACTTTAAGAGCAAACAATTATATAACACATTTTAGTGTTTTTAGAAAAGATATAATGGATAAGTTAGGTGAAGAAAGAAGTAAATATGATGGTGCACAAGATTATGATTTAATACTTAGAATGTCTGAGATTGCAAAAAATATTGTCCATATACCAAAAGTATTATATCATTGGAGAATACATCCTAATTCAACAGCAGAGATGCCAGATGCTAAACCCTATGCATATGAAGCAGGTAGACAAGCTGTAGCAGATCATATTGAAAGATTAGGCTTAAAAGGAAAGGTAGAATTTGGAGAAACACCAGGTGTTTATCAAGTACAATATGATGTTATGGGAAAGCCAAAAGTTTGTATATTAATTCCAAATAAAGATGCAATAGATATATTAAAAACTTGTATAAATTCAATACTAGAACTTACAACTTATGAAAATTTTGAAATAGTAATTATAGAAAATAATAGCCAAGAAGAAGAAACATTTGAGTTTTATAAATCTTTAGAAAATAATAAAAAAATAAAGGTTGTATATTATGACAAAAAAGGATATAATTATGCTGGAATAATTAATTATGGTGTAAAAAATTGTGATGGAGAATATGTTTGTCAATTAAATAATGATACAAAATTAATTACTCCAAATTGGATAGAAGAAATGTTAGGATTTGCACAAAGAGAAGATGTAGGTGCAGTTGGAGGAAGATTATACTATCCAGATGGTTCTATTCAACATGCTGGAATAGTTGTTGGAATTTGCGGTTTAGCTGCAAATATGCTAACAGGTCTTCCAAAGGATAGACATGGATATTTTGCAAAAGAAGGTTTAATCCAAAATATGAGTGCAGTTACAGGAGCATGTTTATTTAGCAGAAGAGATATATATGAAAAAGTAGGATATATGGATGAAGAAAATTTAGCAGTAGCTTTTAATGATGTAGATTTTTGCTTAAAGATAAGAGAACTTGGAAAATTAATAGTATATAACCCATTTGTAGAATTTTGGCATTATGAATCAAAAACAAGAGGATATGAAGATACACCAGAAAAGAAAGAAAGATTTGAAAAAGAAAGTAATAATTTTAAAACTAAATGGAAAGATTTTATAAAAAATGGAGATCCATATTATAATATAAATTTAAGAGATGATACAGCGCAATATGAAATTAAAGATTACAAAGTTTAAAAATAAAAGGTAGAAAGGATGAAACAAATAATGGAAAAAATATCAGTAATAGTATCTTGTTATAATGAAGAAAAAGCATTACCTTTATTTTATGAAGAAATGGAGAAAGTAAGAACAAAAGATTTTGAAGGAATAGATTTTGAATATATATTCATAGATGATGGCTCTAAAGATAGTACGTTAGAAAAAATAAAAAAACTAAAAGAAAAAGATGAAAAAGTAAGATATATTTCTTTTTCTAGAAATTTTGGTAAAGAAGCAGCTATGTTGGCAGGTTTAGAAGCAAGTACAGGAGACTATGTAACATTAATGGATGCTGACCTTCAAGATCCACCAGCATTGCTAAAAAATATGTATGATATAATAAAAAATGAAGATTATGATTGCGTAGGAACAAGACGTGTTACTAGAAAAGGAGAGCCACCAATTAGAAGCTTTTTTGCAAGAATGTTTTATAAAATAATAAATAAAATGTCTGATATAGAAATGGTAGATGGTGCAAGAGATTATAGGTTAATGACAAGACAAATGATAAATTCCATTATTTCTCTAAAAGAATATAATAGATACTCAAAAGGATTATGGAGTTTTGTTGGTTTTAAAACAAAATGGATTGAATATGAAAATGTTGAAAGAGTAGCAGGAGAAACAAAATGGTCATTTTGGAAGTTATTTAAATATGCATTAGAAGGTATTACAGCATTTTCTACAACACCACTTATAATATCATCAGTATTTGGACTTTTATTTTGCATAGTAGCTTTTATTTTAATTGTAATGATAATTGTAAAAACATTAGTGTATGGAGATCCTACAACTGGATGGCCATCAACAATATGTATAATATTTTTATTAAGTGGAATTCAATTATTTTCACTTGGAATAATAGGACAATACTTATCTAAAACATATTTAGAAGTTAAAAATAGACCGATATATATAGTAAGAGAGACAGAAAAAGATAAAATCGAAAAATAAAATTTTATGTGCTAAAATTTAATTCTCTTTTAAACTGATTTGTTGTAAAGAAAGGAATAGATAAATATGAAAATTAATAAAATAATTAAACTGATTTTAATAACTTTAATAAGTATATGTATTATGCAATTTTTGTCTAATAATGAAGTACAAGCTGCATCAAACCCAAAATTAAAAGTTTCATATAGCTATAATAAAAAAGATGATGTAGTTACAGTAAAAGTAAAGTCAAATATAAAATTTAAAAAAACAAAACCATCTTGGACTTTAAGTAAAAATAAAAAAACATATTCTAAAAAGTTTTATAAAAATGAGACATATTCTACTAAATTTACTATGGCAAATGGAAAGAGTAAAACTATTAAAATTAAAGTAAAACAAATAAAAGGACCTAAAATTACTGTAAGTTATAAATATGATAAAAAGACAAATAAAGTAAAAGTTACATTAAAGTCAAATAAAGAATTAAAAGACACAAAACCTTCATGGACTTTAAGTAAAAACAAAAAAACATATACAAAAACTTTTAAAGATAATCAAACATATACAACACCAATCTATGATAAATATGGAAATAAGAAAAATGTAAAAATTAAAGTAAAACAAGTAGATAAAAAAGGACCAAAAGCACACATAACATATGACTATAATAGTAGTAATAATACTGTTTTAGTTACAATAAAAGCAGATGAAGAATTAAAGAAAAATAGTCTTAATAGTAAATGGGTATTAAGTAAAAATAAAAAAGTATTTACAAGAACTTTTTACGTTAATACAAATTTTGATTTTACATTAAAAGATAAATTTGGTAATAAAACTAAAGGAAAAATTATTATAGATTTAATAGATGACATACCTCCAAAAGTTACTACTACATATAATTATAGTAGCGATAAAAATAGTGCTATAGTAACACTTACAGCAAATGAAGAATTATCAAGTAGTTTAGTAAACGATGGATGGCAATTAAGTGGTGACAAAAGAATATATACAAAGCAATTTAAGAGAAATGGTACATATTCTGTTATAGTAAATGATAAATATAATAATGGAGCAAAAGTAAGTATAAAAATATCAGGTTTGATTTATAAAGGAATAGATGTATCAAGTCATCAAAGCAGAATAAATTGGGTAGATGTTAAACAAGATGGAATCGATTTTGCAATATTACGATTAGGCTGGATAGGAAACAGAAATAATCATACAATAGATACATTTTTCAATGAAAATTATGAAGCATGTAAAAGATTAGGAATACCAGTAGGTATATATGTATATAATTATTGCGAAAGCGAAGAAGCTGTTGCAAGCGGTGCGAAATGGGTTCTTGATCAATTAAAAGGAAAAAAATTAACATATCCAGTTTATATTGATATGGAAGATAGTCAAATAGCTGGATTAGATAAAGAAAAATTGACTAATATATCAAAAACTTTTTGTGAAGAAATTAAAAAAGGTGGATATAGTAAAGTTGGAGTATATGCAAATAAGAATTGGTTAATAAATAAATTAGATGCTAATCAATTATCTAGTTATAATATATGGCTTGCTCATTATACATCAAAAACAGATTATACTGGGAAATATCAAATATGGCAATATACAAGTTCTGGAAGTGTAAAAGGAATTATTGGAAGAGTAGATATGAATTATTGCTATAAAAATTATTAAATAATATTAAGGTTTAAGTTTTCTTAAACCTTTTCTTTTTATTGTAAATACTGGAAAAACTATCCTTTGACTGCTATGAAAGTAGCATGTTACAATCAAATAGGGTGATATTATGTTACTTTCTAAAAAAATTATATATATAATCTCTGTAATAGTACTTATTATTACTATGCAAATTATGTTTTCAGGAAAAGTAAATGCTAGTCAAAGCTCTGATATTACTTTAACATATAAATATAATGATAATAATACTGTAACAGCAATAGCTAAATCAAGCGTTGGGTTTAAAGAAACAAAGCCAACATGGACTTTAAGTAAAGACAAACTTACATATACAAAATTATATTATACTAATGAAAGTTATTATACAACATTTGTATTAAAAAATGGAGTAACAAGAAATGTTAAATTAAATATAACAAATATAGATGATATAGGACCTAATATTAATATGATATATGAATATGATGAAAAAGAAGATATAGTAACAGCTATTATGAAATCAAATGAAAAGATGGCAAATACAAAACCAACATGGACTTTAAGTAAAGATAAGCTAACATATACAAAAAAATATTATACAAATCAATCATATTATACATATGTAGAAGATGAGTTAGGCAATAAAACAAAAGTTATGCTTAATATAAATAAAATTAAGGGCCCTCAAATTTCAATGTCATATCAGTATAATGAAAATAATAATACTGTAACTGCGATTATGACATCTAATAAGGCTTTAGAAAAAACAAAACCAACATGGACTTTAAGTAAAGATAAACTAACATATACAAAAACATTTGATAAAAATCAAATATATACTACTCCTGTTGTAGATACATATGGAAATAGTGTAGATGTAAAGGTGAGTATAATAAAAGTAGATGTTACAGGACCTAAAATAACTATAACTTATGATTATAATGAAGAAAAAAGTTCGGTTATAGTTTCTCTTAAATCAAATGAAAAAATGGCAAATACAAAACCAACATGGACTTTGAGTAAAGATAAGCTAACATATACTAAGAAATATGATTCCAATCAAAGCTATATAACTTCTGTAAAAGATATATATGGAAATAGCACAAACGTTAAATTAAATATTACTGGAATAAAGGATAGAGTATTAAATGGAATAGATGTATCTTTGTATCAAGGAACAATTGATTGGACAAAAGTAAAATATTCTGGCATAGATTTTGCAATGATAAGAGCAGGATATAGAGGATATGGGGAAAATGGAACATTAGTTGAAGATTCTATGTTTTCTAAAAATATATTAGGAGCTAAATCTAATGCAATAAAAGTTGGAATATATTTTTATACTCAAGCTATAACAGAAAAAGAAGCAAAAGAAGAAGCAAATTTTGTATTAAGCTTAATAAAGAAATATGGAGTAAAACCTGAGTATCCAATTGCTATTGATACAGAACTAAGTCCAGTAGGAACAGGAAGAGCAGATAATTTACCTAAAGAACTAAGAACTAAAATTGTAAAAGCATTTTGCAAAACAATACAAGATGCAGGATATACACCTATGGTATATGCAAATAAGTATTGGTTAAATGATAATTTAAATATTTCAGATTTAAGTAATATTGATACTTGGCTTGCACATTATACAAATAAAACAGATTACAAATATCCATATACTATGTGGCAGTATAGTGATAAAGGAAATATAAATGGAATAACAGGAAACGTAGACTTAAATTATGGATATAAAAAATATAATTAATAATTAAAAAATATATACTATTAAAAAAGTAGTATATATTTTTTTATACTTGTATTTTTTAAAAATAATTTATATAATAATAAAAAATAATTTAGTTGACTAAGTACAATTATTAAAATATAAACAAATAAAAGATATAAAGGATGAAAAGTAAAATGAAAAAAATATTAAAATTAATGATTAGTATATTAAAAAAATATAAAGAAATAATAATGTATGGAATAATGGGAGTTTTAACAACTATAATAAATATTGCAACATTCCAATTCATTGAAAAAGTATTTGGAGTACCTGCGCTTATTAATAACGTAATAGCATGGATTATAGCTGTTATATTTGCATATTTAACTAATAAGTTATTTGTGTTTGAAAGTAAAAGTTTTAAAAAAGATATATTATTTAAAGAAATAGTGTCTTTTACATCAGCAAGAATATTCACTTTACTTTTAGAAGAGCTTATTATATATATAATGATAGATTTAATGAATATAAATTCATTAGCAGTAAAAGTATTTTCGAATATAGTTGTTATATTAGTAAACTATATTTTTAGTAAATTAGTTGTATTTAAGAAAAAAGATAAAAACAAATAGTAATATTTTTATAAAACTAGTAATAATTGTAAAATCATAAAATATAATTAAATAAATATTTTATGAGAGGAGTTTTTAAATGAAAAAAATTTGTACAATATTACTACTTTTTGTATTTTCAATTATTTTTATGTGTAATGTTGTGTATGCTGCAGATGAATTATCTTTTAATTTAACATACACAGGAGATGTTGTTAAAGGTGAGCAAAAAGATGCAACAGTAGTATTAAAAGGTGTAGGGGCACCAACTTATACTAATGTTAGAATAAAAGTAGATGTAACTGGACCTGCAGTACCAAGCTTTATAGCATATGATTCTCAAGGAACTAGATTTGATATTGCTGAACTAGGATATTGGGGACCAGATGCTGGATTTGCAGTTGCAGGAGATTTTGAAAATACAACTCCAATACAAGCAACATTTCCAGAAGAAGGACAATATACAGTAACACTATCATTAATTAATGTAGCTAATAATAATGATGTTATAACATCAAAAGCTTTTACTATTAATGTAGAAGATAACTTAGTAGATAATGATGTAAATGACGTAAATGATACAAATGATGCAAATAATGTAACTGAGATACCTACAACTGGAACAACACTTGGTCAATATGCAGTGATGTGTGCTGTAATTTTTGCAGTATGTTATGTAGGATATTTTATATATAAAAGAAAAGTATAAAATAAAAAATTTTACCTAAGACATACACATTTATGATGTATAAAGAATATTTATATGTTATAAATGTGTATTTTTGTGTAGGTGAAAAAATGAAAAGTAAAATAATTGTTTTAAATAGAAAAAATAGGAAAAAGATATTTATATTAATAATTTTAATGTTAATAGTTTTTATAGTATATTTTTTAATAAATAAAAATAAGGATACTAATTACACAAAATATGAACATATAAAACAAACTAATAGCTATACCTCTAGGAATTCTGATGTTAAAGACATAAACTTAAAAGATAAAATAAATAAAGATGTTATTCAAATAGAAGAATATACTTCAATGCCAAGCGAGGTAAAAGGGTATAAAGTTATAGGAAGATTAATAATACCAAGTATAAGTTTAGATACATATATATTAGAAGAAACAAATAATCAAGCTTTAAATGTATCTGTTACAAAACTTATAGGACCTAATATTAATGAAGTGGGAAATTTTTGTATTACAGGTCATAATTATTTTAAAAAAAATATGTTTGGTAAATTACGAAAAGTAAATAAAAATGATAAAATATATTTATTAGATACTTTTGGAAAAGAACAAGAGTATATAGTATATGATAAATTTGAAATACCATCTTCTGATACTTCGGTATTAACCCAAAATACAAGAGGAAAAAAAGAAGTTACATTAATTACATGTACAATAGGTGCAATAAAAAGATTAGTAGTCAAAGCTGTAGAAATATAAAATTTCTTTAAAAGTCTTAATTATAGTTAGGACTTTTTTGTTGCAATAAAGCAAAGATAATGATAAAATATTTAAAAATCAAATTAAGGAAAAAAAATGAAAAATATAAAAGACTATAACATAGAAGAATTGAAGAATGAATTTGTAAATTTAGGAGAAAAGCCATTTAGAGCAGAACAAGTATTTAAATGGATATATGAGGCAAATATTACAAGTTTTGATGATATGACAAATATATCTTTAAACTTAAGAGAAAAACTAAAAGAGAATTATTCTATATGTAATTTTAAAATACTAAAAAAACAAGTAGCAGTAGATGGAACTAAAAAGTATTTATTTGATGTACTAGATGGAAATGCAATTGAAACAGTATTAATGCAATACCATCATGGATATAGTATATGTGTGTCATCTCAAATAGGATGTAAAATGGGATGTAAATTTTGTGCATCAACAGGAATAAATTTTGTAAGAAATTTAACATCAGGAGAGATAGTAGAGCAACTTCTTGCTGTTCAAAGAGATGAAAATATTAAAATATCTAATGTAGTGTTTATGGGAATAGGAGAGCCATTAGATAATTATTATAATGTTGTAAATGCAATTAGAATAATAAATAATCCAAAAGGAATAAATATAGGAGCAAGACATATAAGTATATCAACAAGCGGACTAGTTCCAAAAATATATGATTTAGCAAATGAAAATATACAATGTACTTTATCAATTTCTCTTCATGCTACAACAAA
>CAZSMG010000004.1:0-39818 GCA_964608075.1 uncultured Clostridium sp.
GTCCCATTCTCTCTCTTCTTACTTTAGCTGTAGTAACTTCAACACCACATCTATCACAAACTATACCTTTATATCTAACCCTTTTATATTTACCACAATGACATTCCCAGTCTTTTGTAGGTCCAAATATCCTTTCACAGAAAAGTCCATCTTTTTCTGGTTTTAGAGTTCTATAATTTATAGTCTCAGGTTTTTTTACTTCACCTTTTGACCATTCTCTTATTTGTTCGTCTGATGCAATTCCTATTTTTAATTTATCAAATATTTCTAATTCGTCCACGAATTTAGCCCCTTCCTTAAATTTTATTCGGGTAATCTTAGAACAATTTTAAAGTTTAACACTGCTAGAGCAATTTCATCTTGTAACTTTAAAATTTTCTAAGATTTATTTAATTAATTTTTTAATCTTCTATAATGTCTTCATCATTATCTATATTATCTATTGCTAAATCATTATCAAAAATGTCCTCATTTTCGTCATCTAATTCTTCGAATAATTCATCACTATCGTCATCTTCCATCATATCTTCATCTGACATTTCTTCGACATAGCTTTCTTCAATTTCATCATTAACAATAACATCTTGTTCATTTAATATTTCTTTATCTTTTTCTAAATTAAAATCAATTCCTTCATCAATATCTTCTTTTAGCTCAAGTTCTTTATCATCTTGAGAATATAATTTAATATCTAATCCTAATGATTGAAGTTCTTTTACTAAAACTTTAAAGCTTTCTGGAACTCCTGGTTCTGGTACATTTTCGCCTTTTACAATAGACTCATAAGTTTTAACACGTCCTACAACATCATCTGATTTAACTGTTAAAATTTCTTGCAAAGTATATGCTGCTCCATAAGCCTCTAATGCCCAAACTTCCATCTCTCCAAAACGTTGTCCACCAAATTGTGCCTTACCTCCAAGTGGCTGTTGTGTAACTAATGAGTATGGTCCTGTTGAACGAGCATGTATCTTATCATCAACTAGGTGGTGTAATTTAAGCATATACATAACGCCAACTGTAATTGGCTTATCAAATGGTTCTCCAGTTCTTCCATCATAAAGAGTTGTTTTACCATCTTCTGATAATTTAGCTTCTTTAAGTAATTCTTCTATATCTTTTTCTGTTGCACCATCAAATACTGGTGTAGATACTTTCCATCCTAAAGCTCTTGCAGCTAATCCTAAGTGTACCTCCAAAACTTGACCTAAATTCATACGTGAAGGAACACCAAGTGGGTTAAGTAAAATGTCTACTGGAGTACCATCTGGCATAAATGGCATATCTTCAACTGGTAATATTCTTGAAATAACACCTTTGTTACCATGACGTCCTGCCATTTTATCTCCAACAGATATTTTTCTCTTTGTTGCTATATAACATCTTATAACTTGATTTACTCCAGGTCCTAATTCTTCTGAATTTTCTCTTGTAAAAATTTTAACATCAACAATTGTTCCTGCTTCTCCATGGGGAACTCTTAAAGATGTATCTCTTACTTCTCTTGCTTTTTCTCCAAATATAGCTCTTAAAAGTCTTTCGTCTGCGGTAAGTTCTGTTTCTCCTTTTGGAGTAACTTTACCTACTAATATATCTCCTGGTCTTACTTCTGCACCAATTCTAATTATTCCATTTTCATCTAAGTCTTTTAGTGAATCATCACCAACATTTGGAATATCACGAGTAATCTCTTCTGCACCTAGTTTTGTATCACGACATTCACAATCATATTCTTCTATATGTATAGATGTATACACATCTTCTTTTACTAATCTTTCACTAATTAATATAGCATCTTCATAGTTATACCCTTCCCATGTTGTAAATGCTATTAATACATTTTTACCTAGAGCCATTTCTCCATTTTGAGTAGCTGGTCCATCAGCAATAGCATCACCTTTTTTAACTTTTTCACCTTTTACAACAATTGGTTTTTGGTTAATACATGTTCCGCCATTTGTTCTTTTAAACTTACGAAGTTTATGTACTACTGTAGATCCATTTTTATATTTAACTATTATACTATCACCTGTTACCTTTTCAATAACACCATCATCTTCAGCTAAAACTAGTATCCCTGAATCTTTTGCTGTTCTATATTCTATACCTGTTCCAACTATTGGTGATTCTGTAATCATAAGTGGAACTGCTTGACGTTGCATGTTTGCACCCATAAGAGCTCTTTTTGCATCATCATGCTCCAAAAATGGTATCATAGCAGCAGCTACTGAAACTAATTGCTTTGGTGATACATCTATATATTGAACCATGTCTTTGTCAACTTCGATTATTTCATTTTGATATCTAACTCTTATTCTATTATGAATAAATTCACCTTTATCATTCATAGGTTCTGAGGCTTGTGCAATAATATATTTATCTTCAACATCTGCACTCATATATTCAACAATATCTGTTACTTTATGTGTTTTTGGATCAACTTTTCTGTAAGGCGTTTCTATAAATCCATATTCATTTATATTCGCAAATGAAGAAAGTGCTGATATTAATCCTATATTTGGTCCTTCTGGAGATTCTATTGGGCAAAGTCTACCATAATGTGTGTAGTGAACGTCACGAACCTCAAATCCTGCTCTTTCTCTAGATAATCCTCCAGGTCCTAATGCAGATATTCTTCTTTTATGAGTCAATTCTGAAAGCGGGTTTGTTTGATCCATAAATTGTGATAATTGTGAACTTCCAAAGAATTCTCTTATTGAAGAAGTTATTGGTTTTGTATTTATTAATGTTTGTGGTGTGATTACATCTAAGTCTTGTATTGTCATTCTTTCACGAACAACTCTTTCTAATCTTGTTAAACCAATTCTAAACTGATTTTGTAATAATTCACCAACACATCTAATTCTACGATTAGACAAGTGATCTATATCATCTGATGTTCCAAGTCCATGTGATAAATTTAATAGATAGTTTATTGAAGCTATTATATCTTCTGTTGTTATATGTTTTGGAACTAATTCATCATATCTTTCTTCTATAACTTTTACTAAATCTTTTTTATTTGTTGTATCTATTATGTTTTTTAAAACTTCATAGTTTACTAATTCTTTAATATGTAATTTTGATAAATCAACTTTTGGTAAAACATTATGAATATTTACTGTTCCATTACCAATTATTCTTATCTTTTTATCATCATGTTCATAATGTTTAATATCTACTATATTTATCCCAGCATCTTGTATTTTTTCTGCCATTTCTTCTGTTATCTTTTCTCCTGCTTGAACAAATACTTCTCCAGTTTGTTTATCTAAAATATCTGTAAATGCAATTTGTCCTGTTATCCTATTTGCTAAACTTAGTTTTTGGTTGAATTTAAATCTTCCAACTTTTGCTAAATCATATCTTCTGTTATCAAAGAATAAACCATTAAATAAATTTCTTGCTGCTTCAACTGTAGGAAGTTCTCCTGGTCTTAACTTTTTATATATTTCTACTAACGCATCTTCCCCTGTCTTAATTGGATCTTTTTGAAGTGTTGCTTCTATCATTTCTTCTTCTCCAAATAATTCTCTTATTTGGTCATCTGAAACAAGTCCAATTGCTCTTAATAAAGATGTTACAGGTAATTTTCTTGTCCTATCAACACGAACGTAAAAAATACCATTTCCATCTGTTTCATATTCAATCCATGCTCCTCTAAGTGGCATAACTGTAGATGTATAAATATTCTTACCAGTCTTACTATCAAATTGATCATCGTAATAACATCCAGGTGAACGAACTAATTGGCTTACTACAACTCTTTCAGCACCATTTATTATAAATGTTCCACTATCTGTCATAAGTGGAAAATCACCTAAATAAATTTCTTGTTCTTTTATTTCTCCTGTTTCACGATTTATAAGTCTTACCTTAACATGTAATCTAGTTGAATATGTTGCATCTCTTTCTTTTGCTTCTTCCATAGAATATTTTGTTTTTTCTTCCATGTAATAATCGAAAAATTCAAGAACTAAATTTCCAGAATAATCAATAATAGGCGAAATATCTTTTAATACCTCTCCAAGACCTTCTTCTACAAACCAGTCATAAGAATCTCTTTGGACTTTAATAAGATTAGGCATTTCAATATAATCGCCAACTTTTGCGAAATCTTTACGAGAAGCTTTCTCGTATTTAACTTCTTTGATCAAATAAATCACCCCTATAAAATAATTAAGCAGAGAAAATTTATAATATCTAAAAGAAGTCCTTCTCAGAGTATAATTCTTAAAGTAAGGTTCTAAAAAAGTCTGCTCTTACCATTTTTAAAACTCTAACATCAAATTTATACCTAATTCCTCTTCTTTTAAAGAATTAACTAATTAAGATTTAATTAATTTAAAAAAACAGCAACAAAAAGACTTGTTAGCTACTTATTAACTAACTTGTCTTTTAATTATTATTTAAATTATTTTGAATAAATTTATTATTTTAATTTTAATCACCCTTATATTTTCTATATAAGTAGTTCTCAAATGTAAATCATGTATAATATGATATCACATTTACGCAAGCTTGTCAATGACTTTTTGACCTTTTTAGCATAAAATTATTTACAATAAAATTATATTATGCTAATATGTTAAAAGATTTAAAAAAATAAACCACAAGGAGAAAAAAATGATAGAAACTTTACCAATATTTATAAAATATATAATTACAGGATTTATTGGAATGATACCAGTTATAGAGCTTCGAGGAGCTATACCTGTTGGTGTATTTACATTTCATTTAAACTATCTTGAATCATTTATATGTAGTTTTATTGGAAATATTATTCCAGTTTACTTTATAGTAAAATATATAAGACCATTATTCGACTTTTTTGGAAGATGGAAAATATTTAAAGTTATAATTGATTGGGCTTCTGAAAAAGCAACTAAGAATATAGAAGAAAATGAAAGACTTCAAACATTTGCTGCCTTGGGAATCTTTATGTTTGTTGCAATACCACTTCCTGGAACAGGTGCATGGGTTGGGTCATTAATCGCAAACTTTCTAAACCTACCACCAAAAAAAGCAATACCTCCTATTGTGTTAGGAGTTTTAACAGCTGGTATTATAGTTCTTACTTTAACTGCAATTGCAAATGGTGGAATACAATATCTACTGCAAAGAGGATAAAAGTAGTGCATTTATAAAATGCACTACTTTATTTATACTCGCAAACTACTCTTTAATTTCTTCTACTTTTTTATTATTTTTATATTCTATATAATCATTTAAAATTATCTTAATAACAGCTATAATAGGTACACCTAAAAACATACCTAAAACTCCAAAGTAAGCCCCACAAATTGTTACTGCAAATATTACAAGTAATGGACTAATCTTTAGCGAGTCACCTACAATCTTTGGATTAATAATATTTGCATCTATTTGTTGTAATATTGTAACTATTATTACCATCCATATTGCTTGTGATATACCCCCTGTTATCAATGTAATTAATGCTGCTATAACTACTGCGATTATTGCACCGAAATATGGAATCATGTTAAATAGTCCTATCATAAATCCAAGTAATGGTGCATATTTTATCCCCATAATAGACATAGCAATTGTTGTTAATATTCCTACCACTATGGCATCTAAAAATTGACTTGCTAAAAATTTAAAAAATATTCCATTTGTTTCTTCAAAATATCTCCCTAAATTATCATATGTCTTCTTTTGGAAAATTGCCCCTGCTAATTTCTTTAAGAACTCTAATATTTCTTTTCTCTCTAATAAAATATATACAGATACTATAAATGCAACAAAAACATCAAATATAACAGAAGCAGCATTTATTGCTCCCTTTGCATATTCTGTTATTTTTCCTATATTTACGTATTCTTTTATATCAAAATCTTGACTTTCATTTACTAAATTATTTACTAAATCGCTTTTAATCCAAGAATCTTCTGGTATTTCCTTATACTTTTCTACTGCTATATTAAAATATCCTTGGAAATTATTTGTAAGTTCTATAATACTATCAAAAACTACAGGTAATATTATTCTTATCAATATTATAAGTAATAATATAGCAATTAAGTATACAACAAATACAGCCAATTTTCTATTAAATTTCGATATTATCTTTATCTTTGATCTTTCAAATACACTTTCAACTTTTCTTGTAGGTAAATATAATAAATATGCTATTAATATACCTGCTAAAAATGGTCCTATGATACTAAAAAAATTACCTATCCATGATGCTATATCATTAAAATTATCTAATGTTTTATATACTGAAATTACTGCTACAGCAAATAAAAACCAATATAACCACTTTGTCCAATGTTTTTTTACTTCGTTCATAATTTCCTCCTATATTTTAATTTCTAATTCTACTGGGCAATGATCACTTCCAAATATATCTGGATGTATTTTAGCATCCTTTATATTTTTTTCAATACTTTTAGATATAATAAAATAATCTATTCTCCATCCAATATTTTTTTCTCTAGCTCTACCCATATATGACCACCAACTATATGCATTTTCTTTATCTGGATATAAATACCTAAAAGAATCAGTAAACCCACTTTCTAAAAGTTTAGTCATTTTATTTCTTTCTTCATCTGTGAATCCTGCATTTTGTCTATTAGTTTTTGGGTTCTTTAAATCTATTTCTTTATGCGCAACATTTAAGTCTCCACACATAATTACTGGTTTTTTTTGATTTAATTTTAATAAATATTTTCTAATTTCATCTTCCCAAACCATTCTATAGTCTAGTCTTTCTAATTCTCTTTTTGAATTTGGTGTATATATATCTACAAGATAAAATTTATCAAATTCTAATGTTATAACTCGTCCTTCTTTGTCATGTTCTTCAATTCCTATACCATAATACACACTTATTGGATCTATTTTTGTAAAAATTGCAGTTCCAGAATATCCTTTTTTTTCTGCACTATTCCAAAAGCTTTTATATCCATCAAATTCTAAATCAATCTGGTCTTTTTGACATTTTGTCTCTTGAATGCAAAACATATCTGCATCTATACTTTTAAAAAAGTCACAAAAACCTTTATTCAAACATGCTCTTATACCATTTACATTCCATGAAATAAGTTTCATAATACGTTCTCCTTATATTCTAAAATTTATAATTATCTAAAAAACTGAACTCAAAGTTATAAACTGAGTTCAGTTTTTTATTTTACTAATTAACTACTTCTACTGGTAAATATTTAACTCCCCAAGCTAAAGCAGCTGAATGCGAATTCATATAAACATCTATTTTATTACCCTTTACAGCTCCGCCTCTGTCCTCAACTACATATGTTTTACCATTTATTTTCAATTTAGTTCCAAATTTAAATTTAGATGATGCTGCTACTGTGCGACCTGCTTTAGCTTTTGTTCCTGATGCAGTACGTCCTGTTTTTTTACCACAACATTTTGCGCAAGAACAATATGCTGTTACTTTATAATAGCCACTTGTAGCTGTAGTTCTACTATCTCTACTGCTTCTTGATGTAGTAGTTTGCTGAACTTGAACAATTTTGCTTATAGGCGCTTTTATAATTTCTTCTGATAATACTATTTTTTCTAATTCTATAACATTTTGATATTTTATTTTATAAGTCACAAGTTTAATACCCTCTTGTCCTTGTCTTAATACCTTATTTCTTGTATCTCCAGATGTACTTTCAGCATCTTTTGTAATTGTTTCATATGGTATTTTATCTTCAATAGTTACTATTTTTTCAGTTATAGGTGCATAATTTTTTAATATTTCTTCAATAGATGTATTCGTTCCACCTTCTGAAACTTTGGCAATTTGTATTTCTTTTTGTGTTTTATTCATTATTTTTATTGTTCTATCCTCTTTTAATTGCTCATTTAAACCTGGAATTACTTTTTCTTCTTCAGATAAAACAATATTATTATCTTCTAAAATTTCTGAAACTTTAGTTTTTGAAGTTAAGATTGTCATTTGATATCCATTTGCTAAAGTTATTGTTACATTGTCTATTTGTGTTGTTACAGCCATAACTCCTATACCTGATAAAAATATAAGAATTAAGCTTACACAAATGATTTTCATTATAGAAGTAGAAGCTTTTTCTTCTCTTTTCATAAAAATCATATACCTCCTTTAAACAACAATTTAATTATACTATATTTTGAATATTTTGTCAATTTTTACAATTTTTGTATATAGCCTTGGTAATCCATGGCAATAGTATATTATATTCAGCTTGTACAAAAAATATCACAAAATTTTTTTTATTTTGTGATATTAAATAACGTTGTAGCATTGTTATATGTTATTTTTGCTATTTCCTCAGGAGACATATTTTTAATGCTTGCTATTTTTTCTACTATATATTTTAAATTTCTAGAATCATTTCTCTTTCCTCTTAATGGATCTGGTGAAAGATATGGTGAATCTGTTTCAATAAGTATTCTATCTAATGGTACCATTTTTATAATATCCTCTGCACCTTTAGAATTCTTAAATGTTGATGTACCTCCAAATGCAATATATAATCCTACATCTAACCCATGTCTTACAAGTTCTTTGTTAAAAGGACAGCAATGCAAAACTCCGCCTTTATTTACTTTATTATTTCTGATTATTTGAATCGTATCATCTATTGCATCTCTTGTATGAATAGAAATTGGAAGTCCAAGTTCATTTGCAATATTTATTTGCTGAATAAAGGCTATTTTTTGAAGTTCTTTATTATCTTTATTCCAATAATAATCTAAACCTATTTCACCAATTGCAACAACTTTTGAATTTGTTTTAGCTAAATTTTTAATTTTGTTTAGCTCTTTCAACAATTTTGCTTCTGTTTGTGGAAGTTCACTTGGATGAAGTGCACATGTTGTGTAAATATAGTCATATTTTTGTGATAGCTCAATAGATTTTTTAGATGTTTCGATATCACATCCTATATTTATACATTTAGTAACTCCCTCTTTATATATTTGTTTTAATATATCATCTCTATCTATATCAAATTTTTCATCATCATAATGTGCGTGTGAATCAAAAAATTCCATATTTTCCTCCGTATATGATAAAATTTTAATTGTATAACATAACAACACTTGCAACTGCATATTCTTTGCAATGTGAAATACTTATATCTATATTTTGGATAGCATACTTTTGTTTATTTAATAAATTAACTTTAGGTCTCCCATTTTGATCATTTATAATTTCAATATCAGTCCATGATATATCATATTTATTATCTATAAATACAGAAATTGCTTTAAATACCGCTTCTTTTGCTGCAAACCTAGCGGCATAATGCTGATATTTTTGAGCATTTTTATTTTCACAATATTGTATTTCTTTTTTTGTGTAAACTCTATTTATGAATTTATCTTTTAAATTATCTATATTTTCTTTGATTCTATATATTTCTATAATATCAATACCTGTACTTACTTTCATATTATACCTCTTATTTATTATAGCCAGATATATAATCTGGCCATTTTATTTATATTTCACAATAATAATTCATATTTATATCTTGACCTAAATGCCATTTACCAATAAAGTCTATTAATATGTTATTATCTAAATTATATTTTGGTTCTATTATAGTCTTTCCATTTATATCTATACTTCCCCATAATCCGTCTTTTTTTACTGCCGCATATCCACATTCATTTTGTTCTGTGGCATCATCATAAATATAATCAACTACAACTTCACCTTTTGAATTTATGAATCCATATTTGTTATCTTTTTTGTTTAAGAATAATGTATTTGATGTTAATACATCTTTATTTTGTTTTTCTTCAAATTTAAAGTTGTAATATTTATATTCATTATCAATTCTTAACTTCATATATCCTTTATCAGTATTTATTTCAGACACTATCCCTGAAAGCTTATTATTAAATCCGTTGTCAAATACATTTGTATTATAATTTTCATCTTCTGCAAAATATATATCTGCTTGTTTATTATATGTTATCTTAGAATATTTAAATTCTATTTTTTCATTTTTATCTTTATCAATAACACCATATTTACCATCTTTTTTAGCTATAAATATCGAATCTTTTGTTTCTTTTATCTCTTCATACTCTGATGGAATTATAGTCTCTCCTTTTAAATTCATAACACCATATTTATTTTTAGATGTATATATAATTCCTTCTTCAGATTGTAGAATTTGTTTTATATCATCAAATCCCTTCTCTAAAACAACTTCTTTTTCTTTATTTATTAATTGTTGCTTTCCGTTTTTTAAAACCACATAAAGTTTTGTTCCATATACCCCTGTAATTTTTTCATATTCATTAGATAATAATTGTTCTTTATTATAGCTAATTAAGCCATATTTATCATTTTCATCAATTGTTATATAACCTTGTTTATAGTCATCACTTACATTTTTTATTTCTTTATAGTTTGTGTCAATTACACTACTTCCTTCTGAATTTACTAATCCATACTTTCCATCTTTTTGAACTAAAATACTATTTTCAGTTCCTTTTAGAGTAGAAATTTTGTTATAATCTATTGATAAAACTTCTTTTCCTGATAAATCAATTAAACCATATTTATCGCCTTTTTTTACCTTTAGCAAATTCTTCTCATACCATACATTATTATTTTTATCATAATTTTCTAAAGCTTCTACTTGGTCATAGTTATTAAATATTTCTTCATTTTTGTTATTTAATACTTTAGTTTTATATTCTCCTGATTCTTCATTTATATCATATACACATAAAAATACATCCTTTTTATTGTTAGGAATTATTATCATTTCTTTGTAAGAAGGGCTAATTACTTCATTGCTTAAGTTATCTATTACTCCCCATTTATTATCTTTAAATAATATAAAATATGATTTGCTAGTTATTTTTCCTGTTTCTTTATCTTTTGATAAAAAACTCCTTATTATAAATATAAACATTATAAGAACTGCTATTGCTATAATTACTGCAAATACCTTTTTTAAATTTAATTTTGGCTCTTCATTATATCTTCTTCCTCTACTCATATTATCCTCCATAAGTTTTTTAATATCTATACTATATCATAAATTAGTATTAAAATACAAGTACTATAAAAAAACAATTAATTTTTCTACAATATCTTGTATTTTTTGCTATTCTATAATAAAATAAAAGGCATAATTTATATTATAAAAATAAATTAAAAATAAGTATATCACAATTTGTAAAAAACTTTTTTGAGTTAGCATACCAAAAAAGACAAAATACTCTAAAGATAAAGTTTAAAATGTTAACTATAAAAAAGTTAAGAGGTGGTAAGGATGTTTCAAAATATACAAAATGACGTTCAAACTCATGAAGAAAAGGATGTTAATATAAAAACAAATATATTTAAAAATGTATTTACAATTAATAATATATTGTTATATATAATTTCATTTATGGTATCTACAATAGGAATTGGACAAGATATCTCTCCATTTAGCTTAAGTATAGTAGCTGCTTGTTTTTCAGGGGGAATACCTGCTATAGGGGTTGTTTTAATATCTTTAATTGGTAATATTATAGGATTTGGAACAAATGGTGCATTAAATTATATAATTACGATTTTAGTTCTAATACTTACATTTTTTATATTAAAACCAAGATATAATGAGGAAAACAGAAATGAAAAAATAAAAATTGGTAAAAATCTATTTATTAGCACTTTATTAGTTGGAGTAGTTAAACTTTTAATATCTAATTTTACAATTTATGATCTGCTACTAACAATTACTTTATCAATAATAACTTTTGTATTTTATAAAATATTTGTAAATTCAATTGTAGTTTTAAAAGATTTTAGAGAAAAAAAAGCTTTTTCAATAGAAGAGGTAATTGGTGCAAGTCTTCTTATTGCAATAGCAGTATCAGCATTAGGTGATTTTCAAATACTAGGATTTTCTATAAGAAATATTTTAAGTATCTTTATTGTTTTAGTACTTGGTTGGAAAAATGGCATCTTAATTGGTACAACATCTGGTGTTACAATAGGTGTCACACTAGGGATTATAGCTGGAACAGAACCTGTTATGGTTGCAGCATATGCACTTTCTGGTATGATTGCAGGAATCTTAAATAAATTTGGGAAAATTGGTGTTATTTTAGGATTTATTATTGGAAATGCAGTGTTAATGTATACTTCTAATGGAGGAACAACTGAGCTTATATTACTAAAAGAAATATTAATTGCATCAATTGGTTTACTTGCAGTTCCAAAAAGCATTTCTATAGACATAGAAGAATTTGTAGGTACAGGAAAGTTTCTACCTACATTTCCAAGCAATGCTTTAAATAGAAGTAAAGAAGCGGTAGACAAGCTACATATTGTATCTGAAACGATTCAAGATATGGCTCAAACTTATGATGAAGTCGCAGTAACAACAATAGAAGAAAAAGATGTTTTAGAAAAAAATAAACAAATATTTATTGGAGAATTATTAAATAATATTGATAATTTAGAAGACAATATGCTTTATGATGATATTTCTGATGTTGAAGGAGATATAGTAAACGATTTGTTTAATATATTAACTAAAAAACAAGAAATCACAAGGCAGGATTTATTAAAAACATTTGCTAAATTTAATAATTATATAGTAGGATTTGATGATGAACAAATCAGTAGTTATTTAGAAACAAATATTAATGAAGTTATTAAAGCATTTAATTATTCATATAAAATAAGTAAATCAAACTTTGTTTGGTCAAAAAAATTAGAAGAAAAAAATAAAAATATTAAAGCACAATTAGATGGTGTATCTAAGGCAATTGATAATATTGTTATAGATATGAAAAAAGATATTAAACAAGATGATAAATATAGTGTTCAAAAAGAAGAAATATTAGCAATACTTAAGCAAAAAAGTATTGACTTAGAATACCTTTCTATAAAAAGACAAAAAAATGGAAGATTTTCTATAGATATCTATCTTAAATCTTCTCAAATCGAAGAATCAGACATTGAGACAATTAGATTTGTAATTTCTAATGTACTAAAAGAAAATATGATTATAAACGAAAATAAGTCGAATCAAGACCAATTAAGTTTATTATCTGAAGATAAATATATGTTAGGTTTAGGTATTGCAAAAGCTACTAAAAATAAATCTTCTGTATCTGGAGATAGCATATCACACTTAAGATTGAAAGATGGCAAATATCTAATTGTAATAAGTGATGGAATGGGATCTGGACCAGAGGCAAGGCAAAGTAGTCAAATAGCAGTTAAAATGTTAGAAAGACTTTTATCGTCAGGTTTTGATAGAGACACTTCTATTGATTTAATAAATACAACTATTTTAAATACTAATGAAGATATATTTGCTACTTTAGATATAGCTATAGTTGATTTATATAAAGGTAATATTGAATTTATAAAAACAGGTGCATGTCCTACATATATAAAAAATAAGAAAAAGGTTCAGATAATAAAATCTCTTGACCTACCTGCTGGAATATTAAAACAGATAAATTCTACTATATATGATAGAGATATTGAATCAAATGATATTATGCTTATGTGTAGTGATGGAATATTAGATTCCAATGTAGAATATAAGAATAAAGAACTTTGGATAAAATATTTATTAGAAGATATAGAAACAGATAATACTCAAAAAATTGCAGATCTAATATTAAATGAATCAATAGATAATAACTTTGGTTTAGTAAAAGATGATATGAGTGTAATTGTTTGTAAATTTATTAAAAAGTAAAAAATAAGGATTTAAAAAATCCTTATTTTTTATTTTATGTTTTATTTACTTTTACGTCTTAATATTATAAATGCTACACCTGATGAAACTATTGCTAATACTCCTACTGCTGCTACTATATAACTTACAATATTTGAAATTTCAATACCTGTTGGAGGTGTTATTGTTATTTCTTGTGCTGCAGATCCTATTCCATTTGATGGGTATTTACCTAATGTTTGATTTATTGTTCTTCCTCCTGTTTTACTTACTGTTACTATTTCAGCATCATTATTATATACCATTTCTTGATCTGTATTTGAAAGTAGTTTTTCCAACTTGATTTGTATTTTCTCACTTGTTTTTTCTGGTTCTATCGGAATATCTAGGTTCTTAGTTTCTGCTATTGTATTTATATTAGACTTTTTAGTTACTACGTTTTTAACATCTTCATGTAATGTTCCATTTTCTATTTTTCCTATAGTAGGGTCATTGTTTAATTTAAGTACTGCTTGATTTTCTTCTTTATTCCATTGATATTTTGCTAAATACCATCCATATTTTTTATTTAGTTCGTCGTTTGCATCAAATGTCAAATCGTTACTTACATAATCTGCAACTCTATTTGGTGCTAATTTTACTATATTAGTCTTATTTGTTCCATATGAATAATATTCTTGAGTATAATAGTCTTTTTCACTAGTATTTTTAAAGCTTATTGAGTATATAATTTCTAATTCTGCACCATGCATTAACTCATTATCTAATTCTATACTTACTTTTCCTGGTATTGCTTTTATTCCTGGTGCTTCTCCTGTTATTTTACCATTTTCTAGGTTTGCATCTATTAATACTTGACCATTTGCTAAAGTAAGTTTAAGTCCTGATACTTCTTTTATTAGTTCTATACTTTGTTTAGCTCTATCTGTAATACCAAAGTCCATATTTTTAATATCATAATATTTTTGTTCAAATAAGTTAACTTCTGATGTTGTAATTAGTTCTACTGAAACATTCATAATTGGTGTTCTTGCTATCATTGTTTCATTTTTGTTTGAAGTAGTATCATCTCCTGAATTCTCCATATTCATTTTAGAATATTGATTATCTACTTTTTGCCTTTGTGCCCAAACATCAGCTGCTTCATTATATCTTACTACATCTTGTGCATTAGATTCATTATCTAGTTTATACCAATCTGTAATCTTTCCATTGTTTTCGAATGCTGTTTTTACATTTGTTTTTCCTTCTACATCCCTAACAATTGCTGATTTATAATCGACTCCATTTATATAAGATTTATCTGGTCCATTTTCATAATATGTTTTATTATTATACTTATACTCTATAACATAATTTCCTGGTACAAATCCTGATATTTTATATGTGTTATTTTCAGTCAAATCTTCATAGGTAATTTTATAATCGCTTCCATTTATTCTTGCATTATCTACATCTTGAATTGTAACTTTATCACCAGTAACAGCATTTACTGATTGATCATTATTAGCTTGGCTTACAAGTAAAACATCTACATTTTTAAGTAATTTCTCTTTTTGTTTATCATATATACTATCACTTGTTCTTTCTTGAGTTCTATTGTCATAAACTGATTCATCTAAGAATACTGCTCCTGTTAATGTTCTTGTTCCTTTTTGTGATATTGTAAATTCTCTTGCTAAATCTGTATCATCATCTCTTTGATTAATGTCTGTCATATTTCCTGCTGCTGAATCTTTATCAATTCCTGCATATAATTTTGTTTCATCTTTCTCAGAATATGTAGAATATGCATTAATTTCTACTACATTTTTCATTTGAGGAGTATATGTTTCTCCTTTTTCACTAGCTTCAAGCATTTTAATTAATTCATTATCACTAACTTTATATGTCATATATATATTTTTTGTATCTTGTGGTTTTATGAAATCATCTATCTTTATACATGCTTTTTTATATCCATCTAATGTGTAATTACTATATGAAGAATTATTAGATTTTATGTCATCTGCTGCTGTATAATTGTATTTATTTCCATCTAAGCTATTTCCAATATATTTCAATTCATAATTTGAATCATAATATACTGCTAATTCTTTAATTTTATTATATAAAAGATCTGATTGGTTAGTTATTCCTACTTTATATGTTACATATACTTGTAATTTATTACTATCTGCCATACCGCTATCTTTTGACCATGTTTTAACATCTGATGGATATACTGTAAATTTAGATAATTTATCTTCTCCTTCATCTTCACTATTTGCAATTACATAATTAAGTCCAATTTTTGGATTATTCTCTTTAAGCTCATGTGCATTTCTTGATAAAGTAGTTGTATATAAATTGTTATATCCATTTATAGTTGTTACTACACTTTCTATTTGATTAGATGTAGCTAAATCTGGCATTTCTCTATTAACTAATGCTAAGTTTATTCTTACAACTTCTCCATATATATTTTTGTTTTGATTATTTTGATAATCATTATAATAACTAGCATATCCTGGATTTCCATCTGGATTTCCTGCCATTAAATCATATGTAGCTGTTACTGATTTAATATTTTGGTTTATCATTGGCACAATATTTTTTAATTTGCTTTCACCATTTTCATATGAGTATTCTAGTGTTGCTGTCTTAGTATTATCTATTTTTCTTGCATAACCTTTTGTTAAAGAATTATTTTCTTCTCCAGAAATTATTGCAAAATTATTATTTAGGTCTTCTCTACTTTTATCATCTTCTGATGCTTTAGAAGTACCAACTAAAACACCATTATGTTTGTTCGTATCTGGATCTGGCAAATTACTTTCATTGTATTCTGGATAACATGCTTGATAATCCATACCATCATATGTAAATTTAACTTTATAGTATTTTAATTCAAGTTCTGGATATCTAACATCCTTAGTTGTCATTTTATAATATCCATTTCCATCTGTTGTCTTAGTTTCAATAAGTTCACCATTTGGGATATTAACCATATCTCTTTGTTCATCTATAGGTAATAAATTACCATTGTCGTCATATTTTAATTCTAACTTTTTATATCTATATAATTCAACTTTTATATCTTTAAGTAATCTATCTCTTCCTTCTTTATAAGTTGAATCATTTCTAGTTACCGCTTCTTCTTCTTTACTATTTTCTCTGTTTACTCCCCATGCATAGCCACTAACTTCTGCTGGTTTTAATACTTGTGAGTTATATTCTTTAAATTCATTTTCTCTGTTTCCATCTACTTGTATTTCTGCAGTAACTCCAGGATGTAAATCGTAATTATTATTTGGATTTTCAATTTCATGTGCTAAATATTTACCTGGTACTATATTATTTAAATCTATGCTTCCATCTGTGTTTGTTACAAATTCTGTTGCTTCATTTTCTGCAGTAATATATGTTATTTTGTCTCCATCTTTTTTAATGTATAATCCTGTATCTTTATGTTGCAGTTTAAATTTTACTCCAGCTAATGGTTTTCTTTCTTGATGAAATACATCATATTTGTATAATAGTAAATCACCTGTATTTAATTCATATGATAAATCTAGTGATTTTTCACGTGTTACTGGTCTGTCTTTAAAATCAGCTATAATGAAATTTTGTCCTTCACTAGCATAAAACATTTTAAGATCTCCAAAATATTCCGTATATTGACTATTAACCTTAATAGATGCTTTTATTTTTGTTTTAACATCTCTTGTTGGTGATAATAACATATAGAAATCTTTTTCTGAAGATATAATTTCATTTGCATTTCCTATTGTATTTATTCCATTTATTGTTCTTAAAAATTTTACATCTCCATATGATTCTTTTCCATCTTCACTTGTTATTGTCATATTCTGGATACTTCCTGAATATTTCCAATTTAAAGGTCCTACCTTTATATAAGATACAGTAGCATCATTACTTGGTGCACCATTTATATAATTTAAACTGCTTGTATTATATTTTACAAGTTCTACTCCAACTTTGCTATTATCTTCTAATATTGTTTTATCTTCAATATCTGCTGTTATCCCATCTAATTCATCTGCATATTGTTCAGCTGCCTGATATATCCTATTTGTTTCAATATTCTTTTTAATTTCATCATTTTCATTATTTTGATTACGCCAATCAAACAATCCAAATGACATTATAAAATTATTCCAAGTATGCCATACAGCATATTGTCCTTGTGAGTGTGTTACAATAGTACTATCGCGGACGTCCCCTCCACTATATCCTTGTTCTTTTTGTGCTAATATATATGCAAGTATCGCATTATACCTATTACTTGTTGTTGTTCCAGTTCTATACCCTTCTTCTATTTTTGCATTTTTCCCTTCAATATGAATTTTGTTAGTTACATGAAAAATATACTCTACATTATTATATAAGTGTGTTTTATGATCTACACAATATGTATTAAAATGTTTACTAAGGACATAATATGCACCTGTTAATTGGTAGGGCTTACTACGATAATATTCTCCTACTTGATATTTCTTAATATCTATATTCTCTATATCTGTATCAAGGTCAAGTTTTCCTTCTGCATTACTATGAGTCGATAGAATAAATAATGATATTGTAATAAATATAATTGTTAAAATTATCTTTTGTGACATATTTTTTAAGTGTTCCATTCAAATTTCCTCCCTTCACTTATCTGAATTTACATTTTTCTTATAACCTTTTTGTTTATAAAATATACACTTACTCCAATTATCATTAGTATGAACATTGTGATTAATGTCACATTTTTAACTATCTCACCAGTTTGTACAGATATTATAAATTCTGCTCTTCCCATATCATTTTCGCCTTGTGCTTTATTTCCTGCTATTGAATTTATATCTTCTAATCCTAATGCTGTATAACTTTCTGCTATTTCTGCTGTATTACTTATAATTTCTGAATCTCCTGATGTTATTGTTTTTGTCAAAACTAATTTAACTGATTTTGTTTCTCCTGGTCTCAATAACTCATTTGCTAAACTTGTGTTATATACATTTGAATTCAATTGATACCAATCTTTATTTAGTTCAGAACTAAACTTTAATCCTTTTGGTAAATAATCAACTATGCTTCTTACATATCCTTCTGCATCTCCATTGTTTGTAACTCTAATTTCATATTCAACAACTATATTTGACCCTACCATTGCTTTTGAATGTAATTCAAGTTTAGCAAAAGTACTATCATCATAATTATAGTTTTTTGTTCCTTTACTATTATTTACTGATATTTTACTGATAAATTTATCTAATTTCATATCAAAAGTTTTAATTTCTTTAAGTCCAATATTAACATCTGATATATTTTTATTAGTAATTGTATATGTATCAGTTGATGCAACCTCTTGTGATTTACCATCAATGTTTATTGTATTTAATATTGCATTTGAATTTTTGTTTTCTGCAACTCCTTGTACCTTATATGATGTTGGTATGTATTTTGTTGAATCATATTCAAATATTACAATATATTTTCCTTGGTTAATTTTATCTAATGCATAAAATCCATCTTTATCTGTAGTTGCTTTTAATTCATTTCCAGATGCGTCTTTTACTATTTTATTTGTTTTTACATCAATTAATTTAACTGCGATATCTGATAATAAAGCTTCAGATGAGTCTTTTTGTCCATTTCCATCTTCGTCAAACCATGCTATTCCAGATATACTATATTTTTTATTATTCTTATCATTGTCATTATTATTATTATCTGTAGGATCTTTGCTAGGATCTGACCCTTCTGTTTGTTTAGTTTCTACATAATGAATTATATCTTCTGCTTTAACTATTAAATTATCTCCATAACATACAGCTTCTGCAGTATTAACTAGTTTAATTGTTTGTTTTGATTGTGTTCCTTTTTCTACTAATGCTGTTATCTTAATTTCAGTTTCTTCACCTTGTTTTAAAGCAATATTTGCAATGTTTATATTATTATCTACTTGAGTAATTTTTCCATTATCATTTTTAAATTCTGAAATTGTATTACCATCTTTTTCAACTTTTAAGATAGTTAGTTTATTTGGAACTGCATCTTTTAAAATAATATTTGAAAGATCTTTTTGTCCATTATTTTTTAACTTAATAGTATAATTAATTTTATCTCCATCTTTTACATATTTATTTGCTGTATCAGATGCTTGTGTAATTAACATTGAAGGTTGTAATCTTGGAACAATAGTATATTCCATTACATTTGATGAATATTTATTTTGGTCTACCTCTATAGTCGAATAAATATATCCTTTATCTTTTTGAGTCAATTTTTCATCTAAAGCATATATACCTATACTAAATATCATCTTACTATTTTTTGGTAATTTATTTATTGTAATACTTTTATCTGATATTTGTATACCTTCATATTCTTCACTATTAAATATTGATTCTACAAATATATATTTATTATCTGTAGTTAAATCAACTTTTACATTATTTAAATCTTCATCACTTGAGTTTTCTACTTGAAGAATTAAAAAGCATCCATATCCATTAATTAAAATATGATCTTCAAATCCTTCTCCATCTTGTATAACTCTTGCTGATATTTTAGATGATTTTGTAACTAATTTACTTTCATTTGACTCTGCTGATATTTGATCTGAAGAAATATTTATTTTATTAACTATTGGTATATTATCTTGTACTTTTTTATCAACTTCAACTTCATATGTATCTACAATCTTTTCTCCTTTTGCTAATTTCTCATATGATCTACTTGAAATATATTCAGGAATACTTTCTAAACTTTTTAGTTCTTTATATCCTTCATTATAAAATGTTGTATTTTCAGGTGCAATTTCTTCAAATTTTACATTTGTAGCATCTTCAGTACCAGTATTTTCTATTGTTACTTTGTATTTTATTACTTCTCCTGCTGATACTTTATCTCCATCTTTTAATTCTTTTCCTCCCACTTCTGCTGTTAATGCTACCTTTATTTCTGGCCCTACTCCTGTTTTTACTTCTATTTCTGTTGCTTTTGCTTTATCTTCTGAGCCTGTTAATGTATTTGTATATGCTACCATATATCCTTCTGTTGCTTCTTCATTATATTTTAATCCTGCTGGTATTCCTACATTATATGTTGCTTTTATTTCTTCTCCTGCTTCCATGCTATCTAGTGTCATTAAGTATTTTTTTACTTCTTTTCCATTTTCTATTGTTTCTTTCCATTCGTTTTCTGCTGTTAGTTCCTCTGTTGCATCTTCTTTTGCACTATAATATATTTTTGCTTGTTTTCCTTGTACTTTTATTGGTTTTGTTATTTCTGTATCTATTGTATTTTCATTACTCTTTGTTGGAAATGTTCCTATTATCTTTACATCTTCTATTTTTGCTTCATTGTTATTTATTATTTCTATTTTTACTTCTTCTTCTCTTGCTTCTTTTCCTGTTTCTAGTATTGTTGTCTTTGTTTCCTCTTGTCCTATTGCTGTTATCCCCATTCCTTCTATTGTATTTGCAACTACTATTCCTGTTGGTGCTATTATTTCTATTTGTCTTTCTTCTTGTATTTCTTTTCCTTTTTCATTATTAATGTTTAATTTTATTGTTTCTTTGCTACTTGCTTGTTTTTTGTCTAATTTTAAGTTTGCATTTATTATTATTGTTGCTCCTTGTGCTAATTCATTTTCTGTGTATTTTGTTTGTTCTCCTTCTAATTGTATTTCTATTGTTTTATCTACTAATTTTGCTGCCTTTACTTTCATTTCATCTTCATATAATAAATTTATTGAATTTACTTTTACTTGCTCTACTTGTTTTGGTAGCTCTATTTTTATTGTTGGGTTTTTGTATAAGTCATATTTTTCACTATTTGTTTCTAGTGTTACTTTTATTTCTACATTTTGATTTTCTATCATTGTTGATAAATCTTTTCTGTTTATTTCTATTTTTGCTTTTGTCTCTGTTTCTTTTAGGTTTATCTCATTTGTTTTTGTTTCTATTGTTTCATTGTATTTTAACTCTATTTCTTGTTTTAGTTTTTTGTATTCTTTTATTTCTTCTTGTTTTTTATTTTCTTCTTTTATTTGCTTTGTATGCTCTATTTTTATTATTCCTGTTTTTTCTGGTCTTCTTAGAGTTATTTTTATTTCTTTTATTCCTTGCTGATATTTAACTATGATATTTCCTTGTTCATCTGCTTCTGTTTTACTTGTTATTTCTGTTATATTTCCATTTGCTTCTATTTCTATTTTTCCTTCTTGTCCTAAAACTTCTTGCATTTTTTCTTTATTTATTTTTGTTTCCTTATATTCTACATTTGCTAATAATTCTACTTCTTCTGTGTCATACATTGCTTGTTTTTCTTTTATATCTACTTGTTCTATTTTGTCATAATTTACTCTTATCTCTTCTTGTGTTTTATATTCTCTTGCTTCTTTTGAATATATTTTCCCTTTATATATTTCTTTTTCATTATTTTCTGTTTTTATTTCTATTGTTCCATCTTTTTCTTCTTCTACCTTTGCTACTACTTTATTTTGTTTTATTGTACTTTTACTATCATATAGTTGTACTTTTGCTTCTATTTCTATTTCTTGACCTTTTATTTCTTTTTCATCTTCTAGTATATATGTTACTATTATTTTGTCTCTTCCTTCTTTTTTCCAGCTTATTTTTCCGTCTTTTTCTTCATTTGATATTTCTACTTTTATTTTTCCTTCTTCTTGACTATATTCTATTTCTCTTGCTTCTTCTCCATTTGTTGCTTCTGTTCCTGTTGTTATTACTTTTATTTGTTCTATTCCTTCTAGTTTTCCTATTGTTATTTGTGTGTTTTTAATTGGATATCTATTTTGTTCTAGTCCACTTTTAACTCTTATTTGTAAAAGTCTTTTTGTTTGTCCTTCTATTTGTATCTTTTTATTTGTTATTACTTGTGCTTCTAACTCTCCACCTTGTTCTTCATTATATGGTGATTCTAAATTTAGTTTTACTTCTTTTTGTGCTTTTACTTCTTCTTTTTTTGCTTCTGCATTTGTATATATTCCTTTTAGATCTATTTTACTTTCCATATTTAATAAACTTAAATCTATTTCTTCTCCTCTTTTTGCCCTTATTCCTACTTCTATTTCTATTTTTTCTCCTGCTTCTATTTGATCTAAGATTATTTTATTTTTATCTATCTTATTTATTTTTTCACTTAACTTTTCTTCTTTAAATTCAAAGTTACTTTCTTGTAAAGTTATTTCTCCATTGAAGTATCCTTCTTTTTCTACTCCTACTTCCATGTATAGCTTCATGTCTTCTTTTTCTATACTTTCTTCTACTTGTGTTACTTTTTTTCCTTCTTCAGTTTTGAAATATGCTTTGAATTTTACATTCTTATTGCTTGTTTGTTCATCTTGACTAATTACACCTACCGCATAGCTTACTACATTTACTCCCATTAATATGAAATTTGCCATTGTTAGTGTTATTATTAACATCACTGCCATTATACTTTTTAAAATTCTTTCTTTCATATCTTTTCCTCCTAGACTTTAACTTTTGTTTTAAGTTAAGTAAAATTTTTCTACTTTATATTATATATTGCGTAAATTCTAAGTCAATAACATAAATAGCCTAATTTCTATAATATAAATTTTTCGTCTAATTTCACTCTACGGAAGGTCACTTTCGTTGTTTTTTTGCTATTTTATTAAGTTTTTATTACATTTTTATTACATTTAATAAAAACTCTAACAAAATATTCTAAGCAAATTTACCCTAATCTATATTATACTCCATTTAAAAGTATTTTTCAATAAAAATATGTAAAAAAATAACTTTTTATGTAACTTTATATAAAAGTATTCATTTTTACAATTTTAAAAATATGATTTGCTGTAACATTATTTTTATATACTTCATAATATATGTATATATTTCATACAATATAAAGAGGTGATAATTTTGAATAACAACAATATAGACATGAATAAGTTAATTGGAATGATTAGCAAAATGGATAAAAAACAACTTGAAAATACAATATCAAAAGCAAATGAAATTATGAATTCCCCAAATAGAGAAAAACTTATTGATGAACTAAAGAAAAACATGAACTAATTTTTAAGGGAAGTGATATTTGATGTCTGATGATATGAATGATATTTTTAACAATTTAAAAAATATGGTAGATAACGGAAGCCTACCAGATAATCTTCAAGAAATAATTAATAACTTTAAAAGTAGTACTAATAACAATTCAAACGAAAATATATCAAACAATGAAAATAATAATCAATCAAATTCTGACTCAAATAAAATTTCACCTGAAATGATAAGTACTTTGTCTAATTTACTTAATTCAAATACTAGTAATAATGAAAAAAAAGAATCACAATCTGAGCCATCAATTGATATAAATACTATTTTAAAAATGAAAACAATTATTGATTCAATGAATAAAAAAGATGACCCTAGAGCTAATCTACTATATTCTTTAAAACCTTATCTAAGAGAAAATAGAAAAAACAAATTAGACCAATATGTAAATTTACTAAAGATGACAAATATCGCTGATGTATTAAAAAATGAGAAAAAGGAGAATAATTCTAATGTTTAATTTTCCTTATCTTCCTAGTCCGTTTCCTTATTATAAGAGATATGGTTACAATAACTATACTAAAAACAATACATACGAAAATATTAATACAAAATATCATCAAAATATAGATAGTAAAAAAACTGAACCTAAAAATACTAATGACACATTCCTATTTGACTTATTTGGAATAAAACTATATTTTGATGATATTTTATTACTATGTCTTATTTTCTTCTTATATAATGAGGGTGTAAAAGATGAAGGATTGTTTTTTGCATTAATTTTATTACTATTAACTTAAAAAAAGAAATCATAGAAAATTAATCTATAATTTCTTTTTTATGTTTATTAGTATTTTTAATATTTTAATTAAATATATCTTTTATTCTATTTCGATTTTATCTTCATTTACATATATATATGCTTGTTTATGCATTGGTTCTTCTTCTCTGTCAATTTCTTTTACTATATTAGATATTCTAAGCTGTACTGTATCTAAAATTCCTGCAGATATAATTGCTTGTTTATTCCCTTTAGCTCCTGCATGTGCCAACCCCCTAAGAGTTCCTAAAACAACTATATTATCTCTAGCCATAACCTCAGCTCCTGAATTTACATCTCCAAGAATAACTAAACTTCCATCAACTTCCATTTTTTTGCCTGATCTTAAAGAACCTTTATGAAATTTAGTCTCAGATAATGCAATTTCCTGATCAAATGCTTTTTTTATACTAGATAATCCAAATTCCTTTGGTATATCAAATTCCACGTCAACATCTATCTTTGATTTTATTATATTCTGAAGTTCATCTATTTCTTTATTTTTTAAAACCTTTCCTGTAACTTTTATAGGTGTTTTCGCACCTTTATATAGTTTTTTCAAATCAGGTAACTTTTTATTAAAACTCCAAACTATATTACTAAAATCTGCATCTTCATTTATTTTTATCACTATATAGTCTTTTTTTAAATTTATTGTTATACAACTTCTCATTTTTACATCCTCTCTTAATTTAATATTTCTGTATATGGAATCGCAGTCATATCTTCTTTTACATCAGAATTCATTCCGAAATATTCCGCAATTATTTCTCTTACTACTTCTGCTGTATAGTTTCCATGTCCTCCATTTTCAACCATTACTACAATTGCAATTTCTGGATTATTATATGGTGCAAATCCAGCAAACCATGCATTTACTTTTGTTCCCGCTTCGGCAGATCCTGTCTTTCCTCCAACTTCTATATTAAAATCTTTAAATATATTATATGCTGTTCCTCCACGTTCTCCTGTAACAGATTTCATTCCTGCTAAAATAGTATTTAAGTTTTCTTGCTTTAATTGTAAGTTTTCTACATTCTTTTCATATAATCCTAATTTTCCATCTACATATTTACTTATTTCATCTTTTGAAACCTCGGTTCCATCATAATTTTGAACTGATTGAATAATTGTAGGTTTAATTTGTTTTCCACCATTTGCTAGCATACTAACATATTTAACCATTTGAAGTGGAGTAAAGCTATTATCACCTTGTCCTATTACAGCATTTAAGACATCTCCTCCATTCCATGGTTTATTCAATTGTTCTGATGTTTCCTTACTTGCTAATGTACCTGCTGCTTCACTAGATAATTCTACTCCTGTTTTACTTCCAAGTCCAAAATATTTAGCATATTTTACTAATGTGTCTATTCCCATTCTCTTTCCAGTTTCATAGAAGAAAAAGTTACAAGAATGTTGTATAGCACCTGAAACATTAAGCAAGCCATGACCAGAATGATAATCTGTATAATGCCAACATTTCCATTCATTATTACCATATCTATATATACCTGTATCATTTATTTTTTCATTTATTGTAATTGCATTTGACTCTAAACCTGCAATTGCTGATACCATTTTAAATATTGATCCTGGAGAATATGCATCTTGAATAGCTTTATTCCTAAGTGGCTTTGCTTCATTATTTATATATGAATTCCAATTCTCTGTTGTTATTCCTCCTACAAATAATTCAGGCTGATAATCTGGGAAACTTGCCATAGCAAGTATCTCTCCTGTTTTTACATTCATTACTACACAGCTTCCAGCTTTTGTATCATAGCTTTGAGAAAATCCTCCACTTGAAATTTTTTGAATATTATTTGCTAAAGCTTGCTCAGTAACTTTTTGAAGATTTGCATCTATTGTAAGTATTACATCAGATCCTGCTTTTGCTTCTTCAGATACATACTCTGCAGTTACTGTACCATCAACTGCCATATCTATTTGTTTTATTCCATTTTCACCTTTTAAATAATCTTCAAATACATATTCAATTCCTGCTCTTCCTATTATATCATCATTACTATATGTATCTTTTTTTTGAGCGTATTCTTCTTGATTAATTTGTCCTACATATCCTAATATATGAGAGGCAAGGCTTCCTGATGTATATGTTCTTATTGGCTCTTTTACTATATTTATTCCTGGAAAATCATCTGCTCTTTCACTTATTTGAGCAATTGTTTGTCTATTTACATCTTTTGCAATGCTTAAAGGTCTTGTACTACTATATCCTTTTTCAGCTATTTCATATCTTATAGCAATTATTTTTCTAACTTCATTTATATCTTCATTTTGTATTTTGTATTTTATTTTAAATTTATAAAAACAATCTTCTGCTGTTGCATCATCTTTCATTTTATTATTTTGTTTCCATTTTGCAAGAGCCTCTCCATCAATTGTAAATGTAAATGGATTTATTGTTATAGGAAAAGAATCTACATATTTTTGATTGTTCTTTTCTAAAACTTTTATTAAATCTAATATTGTATTATTTAAATCTTGTGTATCAATTTTAGTTTTATATAGTTCTAAACTAAATCCCATTTTATTAGTCGCTAAAACATTTCCAGTTTTATCTAAAATGTCACCCCTTGATGCTTCTAATGTACTTTCACGTGAAAGTCTTGTATTTGACTGATTTCTATAATCTTCTCCTTTTATAATTTGTAAATTGAATAATTGGATAATTAATATTATTCCAACAATATAAATTAAAAGAGACAATATATTAAATCTTAAGTTTATATTATCTTTAGATACTCTCTTACCCAATTTTTCACCTTCTTTGCTTAAAAATACTTTGTTAAAATCTTATTTTCTTTAAATTTACTTTCTATATAAAATCCTGCCGTTTGTATTAATGGATATAAAATAATTGTAAGAATTATATTATATATAACTTCTATAATTAATATCTTTATAAATGCAATTATATCAATATTAATTTTAAACATTATATAACTTAATATATACATTCCTATTTCATATATTAATGTACTTACCATAACCATAATCATTATTGTTATTCTACTATCTTTAGAAAAATTTTTATCAAATAGTGATCCTATTAATCCAATACTTCCTAACATAATTGCAGTCATACCTATTTTCTTACCTATAAATAAATCTAAAAATAGTCCAAATACTACTCCATAAGTTACTCCCATTGCTTTATTACTAAAAAGTGCTATAAATAAAACTAATATAACAAATAAATTTGGCATAACTCCTGCTATCTTAAACCATGAAAAGAAATTTAGTTGTAAAAAATAAATTATGAAAAAACTTAATATTACTACAATATTAATAATTGTCTTCTTCAATTATTTCACTCCACTCTTATATTACTTTGTTACTACTAATACAGTTTCTAATTTGTTAAAATCTACTGCTGTCTTTACAATAGCATATCTATCTATACTATTGTTTGTATTAACTACTTTTTCTATTGTTCCTACATGGATTCCCTTATGATATATTCCTCCAATTCCAGATGTCTCAATACTATCTCCTTGTATAATTGCAGCATTCATAGGAATATATGTTGCATTTAATAATTCATTACTATCTAATGTACCTTTACATACAATACTATCTCTTGTAGTACTCATTAAACAACTTACAGAACTTCCACTATCTACTATTGTTTGTACTTTTGAAGTATTATCTTCTACTGAAATAATATGTCCTACTAATCCTTTATCAGATATTACTACCATATCTTTTTCTACGCCATCTTTTTTACCTATACTTATTACTATTGTTTTAGAGTAGTTGCTTATATCTCTATTTATAACATATCCTGGTATTGTATCATATTCACTAAATTTTTCAGTTAGTTTCATGTATTCTTTTAATGTTTGATTTTCTGTTTTTATATTTTCTAATTCTCTTAAATTCTGCTCTAATTGACTATTTTTTTGTTTTAATTCTTTATTTTCATTTTTTAATTCATTTATATCAGTAAAAAATGTGCTATTTCCATTCATTTTATTTTTTAGATATGTCAATCCATTTTGAATAGGCATAACCAATTTACTTGCCACATTTTCGATATATGACAAGTTACTATTTTCTATATTTGTTAATATTACTAACATTATTAGAATAATTATTGTTATAACTATTCCTAAAATTCCACTTTTTTTACTTTTATACATTTTAAGCTCCTATACTTATCTTCTCTTTCTAGAATTAATAAGTACTGTTTTTAAGTTTTCTAAATCTTCTAATGTTTTACCTGTTCCTCTAACAACACAATCTAATGGTTCTTCTGCTATATATACAGGCATACCTGTTTGAGTACTTATTAATTTATCTAAATTCTGAATTAATGCTCCACCACCTGCTAAAACAATTCCCTTTTCTATAATATCTGATGCTAACTCTGGTGGTGTTTTTTCTAATGTAACTTTTACAATATCAACTATCTTTTCAATTGACTCTCTCATTGCTTCTTCCATTTGAGTTGATGTTACAATTACATTCCTTGGAAGTCCATCTGTTAAATCTCTTCCTCTGATCTCCATTGACATCTCTGTCATAAGAGGCATTGCACATCCTATTTGCATTTTAATTTGTTCCGCTGTTGTATTTCCAATTGCTAAATTCATCTCTCTTTTTATATAGTTTACTATATCTTCATCTAATTCATCTCCTGCAACTCTTAAAGAATTGCTTACAACTATTCCACCTAAAGATATAACCGCAATCTCTGTTGTTCCTCCACCTATATCTACTATTATATTTCCAGTAGGTTCAGCGACTGAAAGTGATGCTCCAATTGCAGCAGCCATAGGCTCTTCTATTAAATAAACTTCTTTAGCACCTGCTTGAATTACAGACTCTTCTACAGCCCTTTCTTCTACTTCCGTTATTCCTGATGGAACCCCAACAACTACCCTTGGTTTACCTATATTATATCTTTGTGAAATTTTCTTTATTATATTTTTTAGCATTAATTGCGTAGCTGTAAAATCTGCTATAACACCATCTTTTAGCGGTCTTACAGCTCTTATTTGTTCAGGTGTTCTACCTAACATTTCTTTTGCTTCATGTCCTGTTGCTAATATGTTCCCTGATTTTATATCAATTGCTACAACAGATGGCTCTTTTAGAACTATCCCTTTACCTCTAATTGTGACTAATATATTAGCTGTTCCTAAATCAATTCCTATATCTTTTGATCCAATTGTAAAAAGTTTCATAATATATTTCCTTTCAAATAATTTATTTTACGTCTTTTGTTCTTTTAACCTTTGTGTGAATATACTTGTATACTCCATATTACCAATGACTATATGATCTAATAATTCTATACCTAAAAGATTAGATGCTTCATATATTCTATCTGTGATTTCAATATCACTTTTACTTGGAGTTGAATCTCCACTTGGGTGATTATGCACTAATATAATTTTGGGTGCTTGCACCTTTATAGCTTCTTCTAAAATGTTTCTAACTTCGATTTTTGCAAAATTGGTACCACCTAATGATATATTTAGCATTTTCAAAATAATATTTTTACTATTTAATAATATTACTTTTGCTATTTCCCTTTTTTCAAATCTTAAATCATCCATTAAAATTTTAGCAACATCACTTGGCTGTCTAATTTTAATTTTTTTATAGTCTGTTGGCTTATTCATCCTTATCGAAAGTTCGCATAATGCTTTTAATTGTATAGCTTTTACTCTTCCTATTCCTTTTATATTCATAAACTCTTTTAAAGATAAATCTCTTAGAAAATTAAGTTCATCTTTATTTTCATTATTGTTTAATTTTAAAATCCTTCGTGCAAGTTCAACAGATGTTTCATTTTTTGTTCCGCTTTTTATAATTATTGCCAATAGTTCTGCATTTGATAAAACTTTTTCACCATATAATTCTAATTTTTCATATGGTCTTTCTCCAACTGGCAATTCTTTAATTTTTAAAGACAAAATATCATTCCTCTCTATTTATTATTATTTTGCCCCTAAATAAATTAAACTAAACTTTTCTATATATAAATATAGCTAATGCCATACCTATAATACTTGCAATATTTATTCTTACCATTAATGCAAATGTGATTTTTACAATACTTAAATTTAAAACAAGTGGATTCTCTAATCCAAACTCTTGTCCAAAAGAAAGCCACCATAACCAATCCACTCTTGATGCTAACTCCCCAAGTAATCCCCCTATTACTAATCCTGATAATATAAATATTAATAAAATCCATATGTTTTTTTCTCTTGTACTCATATTTTCCTCCATTTATTCTTCCCTACGGATATTGGTTTTATCACATTGCTATTATATATGTTATGGAATTATTTTTCAAGTGTATAATTCATATTTTTATAAATAATACTTTCTTTTTTAAAATTATTATGCTATATTTTTATTACCAAAATTTGTTCCTTTAAATATAATAATAATAGTAGTATAATTAAATTAGTACAATTAGGAGGAATTATTATTTATGAAAATAGAAAAATTAACTGAAAACAAGATAAGAATTATTCTTAATATTGAGGATCTAGAAAAAAATAATATAGACTTACATTCTTTTATGTCTAATTCACTAGAATCTCAAAGTCTATTTATGGATATTTTAGACAAAGCTGAAGATGAAGTCGGTTTTATAACTAAAGATTGTAAAATTCTAATTGAGGCTATTGCTTCTTCTGATGGACACTTCATTTTTACAATTACAAAATATTCACCTTCTCCTGAAAAAGAAAAAGTGAAAAAGAAAAAAGTAAATATAAAGAAAAAACAACCTAATATTGATTTTAAAGAAGTTATTTATGTTTTTGAAACATTTGAAGAATTTTGTAATTATTGTTCTTACATAAACTCAAGTAATTTAAATAATTTGCATGGATTATCTACAAATATTTCATTATATCTTTATAATAATAAATATTATTTAATATTAAAAAATATAAATTTATCTTATAAACATTTAAAATCTTTTTACGCATCTATATCAGAATTTGCAAAATTAATAAATCATTCTGATAATTTTGAGTCAAAACTTATAGAACATGGAAAATTGATTATAAAGAAAAATGCTATAAAAAAAGGGATAGAATTTTTTGTATAATTATATAAAAAATAATAGGTATCAGTTTGAGCTGATACCTTTATTTTAATATACATAGTTTTGTGGATTATATGCTACCCCATTTACTCTTACTTCTAAATGAAGGTGTGGTCCTGTTGAATTTCCTGTTGATCCAACAGCTGCTATATTTTGCCCTTGTGAAACCTTTTGTCCTACACTTACGTTTAATTTACTACAATGTGCATAATATGTTTGCACGCCATTACCATGGGAAATTACTACCATATTTCCATATGAACCTTTTCTTCCTGCAAATGAAACTATTCCTGATGCAGCAGCCCCTATTTTAGTACCAGTTGGTGCTGCTATATCTAATCCTGTATGTGTTCCAGATCTTACTCTACTATTAGATGCAAATCTAGATGTTATTCTTCCTGAAATTGGTCTTGCTAATGCTACTCCTAATGAAACTTTTTGTACTGATACATTTCTTGCTGTTGATACCCTTCCTGAAGATTTATTTGTTGTATCTGTTTTAGAAATAGTTGCTTTTTTTTCATATAACTTAGAAATAGCTTCTTGAGTAGATACAAATTCTCTTAATTCTGTTTCATATTTTTCAATAATTGATATTGATTCTATATTTGAGCTATTCTTTTCCTTTAAGCTTTCAATTACTGATTCAGCTTCTTGAAAATTAGATACATATACTTTTTCTTCTTGTGAATCTAAAATTGCATAATATTTATAATATGTTGTACCTTGACTTTTTACCATATTAAAAATTTCATCGTCATTAGTTACAATATTTTTCTTTAATAAACAAAGTTTATATTGTGGTAAATCATCTATTTGCACAAATGCTACATTTTCGCTTTCGCCATTTTCTATATAATCATTTATTTTGCTTTGTAATTTACTTTTATTTGCACTATATCCAACTTCTTGTCCATTTATTGTTACACTATAAATAGGTTTGTATAAAAAAGCTACTGCACCTATTATTAAAAATGTCCCTATAAGTACAAGTAATATGAATTTTACAGATGTCCTTAAATGGATTAACATCTTTTTCATAATTTTTATAATCTCCTTTGTACATTTGATGTTAATATTTTATATAAATATTTCTTATTTTGCAATTTTAATTGACTATCACTTTCTTCAAATTATACTATGTTTTCTCTCTTAATCTCATTTTTACTCCATTTTACAAATGTATTATTTAAATACAAATTATATATAAATACTATACTAATATTAATATAAAAAATGAGTTCAACCCTCTATTTTTTATAAAACTCATTATAGGTAAAAAAGTTAGAAGTCTAATATCTGACCTCTAACTTCTAATTTCTATTTATTCTTCCTCACTTTTTTCTGTTTTTTGTTCTTCATTTAATATAACTTCTTCCTTTGATTCATCATTTTTCTCATGTCTTTTTATACTATCAATTATCATAATAAACTTAACATTTCCATCATTATCTCCATTTATCATTGTAAAATTATTATATTGTTTTGATAATTCTGTAAGTTCTTTAACTCTTTGTGTAATATCTTTTAAATCTCCATTTATATAATTGCAAATTTTATCAATTCCATCTTTATTAAATGTTGTTATTCCCTTTGATAGTGTATTTAATCCATTTGATAAATCTCCTGTACCTCTATTTATTTTATATAATCCTGTCTCTAATTCTCCCAATCCTTTTTCTAATTTACTCATTTGAGAAATTACAGTTTTTTGAGCAGTACTTTTCACTTCATTTGCCACTGTTTTTGCTGTTGAAGTTGCTGTTGTTTTAGCAGTTTGGATTGCTGTTTGTTCTGCAACTGATTGTGCTGTTTGATTTGCTACTTGACCTGCAACCTGTCCTGCAACATTTTGTGCTGTTTGGCTTGCTACTTGACTACTTACTTGACCTGCTATCGTTTGCGCTGTTTGATTTGCCACTTGACCTGCAATTTGCCCTGCAACCGATTGTGCTGTTTGATTTGCTACTTGACCTGCAATTTGTTCTGCAACTGATTGTGCTGTTTGATTTGCTACTCCGCTTGCTACTTGTGAAGCCGTAATTTGTACAGCTGACTCTGCAGCACTTTGTGCAAATGGTAAAACTAATGCTTTTTGTTCTTTAGTTAATGATTTATAACTATCATTTTTCTCTAATCCCGCTTCAACTGCTTTTTTTATTTTAGAAACTTGTTCTTTCGATAATTTAAAATTTTCTACCTGTTTTTCTGCATTTTTTCCTATTGATTGTTTTTGCTTTTCTATTGTATTTGCTGCTGTTTTCGCTGCCCCATTTCCTATTTGTTCTTTCTGTTTTTCTATTATATTTGTAGCAGTTTCTTCTGCTTGTTTTCCTATTTGTCCTTTTTGTTTTTCTATTGTATTCGTTGCTGTTTTTGCTGCTTCATTTCCTATTGCACCTTTTTGTTTTTCTATTGTACTTGTTGCTGTTTTTGCTGCTTCATTTCCTATTGTCTCTTTTTGTTTTCCTATTGTAGTTGTTGCAGTTTTCTCTGCCTGTTTTCCTATCTGATTTAAAGTTTTTTTATCTAGTGCTTCACTATTATCTTGTTTTAATGTCTTTGTAGATTTTTGTACTTCAGATTTAATTTTCTTTGAGCCATTATATGCACTATTAACTCCTTTTTTTAAATCTATTGCTCCTGTTGCCAAAGTATCTGCTCCTGCTTTAATCTCATTGCTTGAAATTTGTAATTTTCTTACTTTAGCATATATTTCATCTAATTTATCAAAAAATTCTAAATCACTTTCTTCTATTACTTTAGGAGTTACAAATGTAACTATATTGTTTAACTCAAAATCTGTAGCATCCATTTTAATTTCAATACTATCTGGTACATCTAATCTGCTTTTAGATATATCTAAACTTTCTTGCATACCTGGCATTGCAATTCCCATTACTATTGATTTTGTTCCATCATTTATTACCTTACCATTTGAAATTGTTATATTTTTGTTATTATCATTTTTAATAATTGTTCCTGCTACTGCTATAAATGGTGTATACATTTTTACATTTTTTCCATTTATATTTACAATATGTTCATCTTTATTTTTATATTGTAAGGTTATTTTTACACTTCCTGACTTTCCTGCTAATTCTTCTGCTGATATTTCTTTCCCATTTAATTCGTATTTTACATTACATTCAATTGGTAACTCTTTTTGACTTTCTCCTTGATAATATATATCATTTTTATTTGATTGCCATATTATAGAATTTCCGTCTTGAGTAAATTTTTCATCTCCATTTGTATTTTCAATATTTAATAAATCTGATAAATCATTTATTAATTCTTGACTTTCACTATTTTTTATATGAGTACTAACTATTGTATTATATTTGTTTCCAGAATTATCTAACTTTGAATATATTGTTTCATCTTTTGTATATGCTAAAACAGGTAGTGTATATGTAAATATTGTACATAATAATATACTAGAAATTATTTTTATACTAATTTTCTTTTTCATATCTATCAATTCCTTTCTTATATTATTTTAATTTTTTATTCTTCTCATACCTATTGTTGTTTTACAAATAATTTTATCAAACATCATCAAAAATGCTGGTAATACTGTTATTACAACAATCATACTTATTATTGCACCTCTTGACATTAATGTACATAGCGACCCAATCATTTCTATTTTAGAATAAGCTCCAACTCCAAATGTTGCTCCAAAGAAGCATAATCCACTAACTACAATTGAACTTATCGATGTACCTAAAGCTTCATCTATTGCTTGTTTTTTATCTTTTCCTTCTTTTCTTAAATTTATATATTTTGTTGTAATTAATATCGCATAATCTATTGTAGCTCCTAACTGAATTGTACCTATAACTATTGATGCTACAAATGGTAATGTAGTATTAGTAAATGTTGGTATACCCATATTAATAAATATTGCAAATTCTATTACAATTATTAAAATTATTGGTAATGAAATAGATTTTAATACAGCTATCATAAGTATAAATATAATTGCAATTGACACAATATTTACACTATTAAAATCATGATCACTTATTTCAACTAAATCTTTCATAAGCGGTCCTTCTCCTGCTAAAATTGCATCTTCGTCATATTCTTTTATTATATTGTTAATCTGTTCAATCTGATTATTTAATTCATCTGTTGCCATTTCGTATTTTGAATTTATTAAAATTAATTGATATTTATCATTTTTAAATATAGATTTAACATCATCTGAAAGAGCATCAACTGGTAATGTCCCACTTCCTATTTTTGCATATGATAAAGTCCATTCTATTCCATCAATTTTTTCTATTTTATCTAACATTTTATTTACTTTATAATCTGGAATATCTTTATCTATTAATAATATTTCTGCTGAAACAACATTAAATTTTTTTTCTAATTCATTATTAGCCTCTACACTAGGTAATGTTTTTGGCAATGTTTTATCTAAGTTGTAGTAAACTTTAGTATTTGTATAACCATATATTGCTATTGGTAAAATTATTATAAATAAAATTATAATTGCCTTATAATGTTTTATATTAAACTCTTTTAATTTTGTAAATTTAGGTAATATTTCTTTATGGCTAGTTTTATCTATCAATTTATTACATGTAAGTAACATTGCTGGTAATATTGTTATAACTGATATAACTCCTAACAATACACCTTTTGCCATTACTATTCCTATATCACTTCCTAGGCTCAAATCCATACTACAAAGTGCTAAAAATCCTGCAATTGTTGTTAAAGAACTACCTATTACAGAAACCATTGTTTTTGATATTGCATGTGCCATAGCTTCTTCTATATTTGAATACTTTTCTTTTTCCGCCTTGTAACTATGATAAAGAAATATTGCAAAATCCATTGTAACACCTAGTTGCAAAACTGCACTTATTGCTTTTGTTATATATGAAATTTCTCCTAGAAAAACATTAGTACCCATATTATACAAAATGGCTATTCCTATATTTATTAATAAAAATATAGGTGCTATATATGAATCTAATGCTAATTGCAAAATTATTAGACAAAGAGCTACTGCTATAACTACATATATTACTATTTCTGAATTAGATAAATTTCTAGTATCTATTACAGTTGATGTCATACCACTAATCTTACATTGTCCTTCTGTCATATCTCTTAGTTTTTCAACTGTTGCAACTGTTGTATCAGAAGATATTCCGTCTTTAAATGTTACTAATAAAGCTGTATCTCCATCTTTATATATCTTGTCTTTTATTTCATCTGGTATCATTTTCGTTGGTATATTACTTCCTAAAATATCCGCTATCCCTACAACTTTTTCAACATTATCTAATTGCTTTATGTTATTTTCAAGTATAACAATATCTTTTGTCTTCATATTTTTTACCAGAACAATAGAAAAAGCTCCCATATTAAAATCTTCTGATAAAATATTCTCACCCTTTATTGTTTCAATGTCTTCTGGTAAATACACTAAAATATCATAATTAATTTTAGTAGCTTTCATTCCTATTATCGATGGAATTAAAAGTAATAGTGCAACTATTAGTATTATTTTTCTATGCTTACACACTATTTTGCCAAACTTATGCATTTTTATTCCTCCTTCTATGACTATTGGTCATTTTTTATATTTTACTACTATAATGACTATTAGTCAATATCTTTATTAAAATTTATTGACCTAAATTAAAAAATATGACATAATATTTTCTAGGAGGTAGTAAAAATGAACATAAATGATGCAAAAAAAGAAAAAGAATCAAGATTATTAGAAACAGCCTTTAAGCTTTTTACTCAAAAAGGAATTAAAGAAACCTCTATACAAGAAATAGTTGATAATGCAAGTGTAGCAAAAGGTACTTTTTATTTGTATTTTAAAGATAAATATGAAATAAGAGATATATTAATTGCAAAAAAATCGCATAAGTTATTTAATGACGCCTTATCAGCTTTAAGAAATAATTATATAGAAGATTTTTCTGATCAAATTATATTTATTATAAATTATGTAATTGATGAACTTACAAAAAATCAAGTTTTATTAAAATTTATTTCTAAAAATTTATCTTGGGGATTATATAGTAAAACCATATTAAAATTATATGAAAACTCTGAAAATGAAGAACAAGGATTATATAAATTATTTTTAAAAGGTGTTAATGATAATAATTTAAATATAACTAATCCTAGTGTAACATTATTTATGATAATAGAGTTAGTTAGTTCTACATGTTTTAACTCAATTTTATATAATGAACCTCTACCAATAAATGAATATAAACCATATTTATATAAAACAATTAGAAACATATTAAAAAATAGTTAAAAGCTATTAGCGGGTAAAGAAAATCAATATATAAATAAGTTACCAATTTTCCTTACCCTCCTAATAGCTTTTTATTGTTGTAATTGCGTTTTTATTGTATCTATTTCAGTTGCAGTAGCTTTTTGAGCAGAATTATAATATCCTTTTGTTTGCGCTATCTTAAAAAGCTCATATTGAAAACTTTCTAAGTTATTCCTTATTTGCTCAATTGCCTGCCTAAGTTGCATATTTTCTGATTCGCATATAACTTCTTGATATCTTATAAGCTCTGACTTTGCTCCTTCTAAAACATCATTAACCATTGTTTTTTCATCCATAGATATCCCCCTTAATTATTTAAAAATGATATCAATTTTTGTTTTGCATTTAAACTATCTTGTGCTGATTTCATAAATATCTGCTTTATTTGAGGATCAACACATTCAGACGCATAATTATTAAACTTTTGATATGATGTCTCTTGCGCCTCAATTAAATGTCTTAAATTTTGTAATTCTACCTTATTTAAGTCTGACATTTGTATCATTCCTTTCAATTTTAATTATAAATATTATTCACAATATAATTTAAAGTATTCAATTATTTAAACATAAAAATAACACTTTTAAGCACATTTTTATTTTGTGCTTAAAAGTGTAAAATTAATCTTTAAATTTCATCTTCCCAAATTTTTTGATATATTAAAAAATTATTATAATATTTCAAGATTTGCATATTTTGCCATTAATCTTTTATTTCCAACTTTATCAAAATCAATGTCTAACTTTAAGTCGTCTCCTTCTTGTTCTGCTTTAGTAATAATTCCTTCACCAAATTTTTTGTGATATACTTTTACCCCTTGTTTATATTTTGATAAATCTATATTATCATTTAATGATTTCTTAGTAATAGAATTTAAGAAATTCTCTGCTGTTCTAAAGGCAAAACTTGTATTTTTAGGAATAGTATCTTTTCTTTCAGTTTTATATGTTTTAACATTATTATTTCCATATTTCCAATCGATTTGTGTATCAGAAAAATTATCATCTTCTTGGCTCTCTTCAATTCCATTTAATATCTCATCAGGCATTTCTCTTAAAAATCTTGACATTAAATTACAACTTGTAGATCCAAATATTGTTCTTTGTTTTGCACATGTTAAAAATAGATTTTCCTTTGCTCTAGTTATTCCAACATAACAAAGTCTTCTTTCTTCTTCTAATTCTTTTTGCTCTGAAATTGATTTATATCCAGGAAATATTCCTTCTTCTAATCCCACTAAAAATACTACAGGAAATTCTAATCCTTTTGCACTATGTAATGTCATAAGCGTTATAGAATCTTCATTTTCTTCTAAATTATCTATATCGCTTGTTAAAGTTATACTCTCTAAAAAGTCACTCAATGAATTATCTACAAATTCTTCCTCAAATTCTATAGCAACTGTTAAAAATTCTTCTAAATTTTCAATTCTATTTTCCGCTTCAATAGTATTTTCATCTTCTAAAGCTTTTGTATATCCTGTCTTTTTTAATACTAATTTTATTAATTCTGAGATATTTAAATCATCTTTTTTATTTTTTATATCCTCAATTATATTTATAAATTCCCTTGAATTTAAATATACTCTATTTAAACCATATTGTTCTGCTTCTTTTATTATATTGTACATTGGTATTCCAGTATCTTCAGATATCTTTTGTATCTTTTCTAAACTCGTTTTTCCTATACCTCTTTTTGGTTCATTTATTATCCTCATCAAGCTTAAATTATCAGATGTATTTTGTATTAATCTTAAATATGAAACAATATCTTTAATTTCTTTTCTTTCGTAAAATTTTAGACCACCAATTATTTTATATGGAATATTTTCTCTTCTTAA
>CAZSMG010000004.1:39828-43745 GCA_964608075.1 uncultured Clostridium sp.
TCTGTATAGAATTGAAAAGTCTGAATATTTATAATATTCTTCTGTTTTTAAATGTTTTACTTGCTCTGCTATATATGTGCCCTCATCATATTCATTATCTGCTACATATACTTTAGGCATATTTCCTTTATTATTTTCTGTCCACAATTTTTTATCATATTTAACTTCATTATGCTTTATTACAGAATTTGCTATATCTAGTATATTTCCTGTACATCTATAATTTTGCTCTAGCTTTATAATTTTAGTTCCTGGAAAATCTTTTTCGAAATTTAATATATTTGAAATATCTGCACCTCTAAAAGAATATATTCCTTGATCATTATCTCCAACGACAGTTATATTTCCATGTCTAGAAGCAAGCATAGTAATTAATGTAAATTGAGATTTATTTGTATCTTGATATTCATCTACTAATACATATTTAAACTTATTGGAATAATATTCTAAAATATCAGTATTTTCCATAAGTATTTTAATTGTATAATTAATTATATCATCAAAATCAATTGCATTATTTTCTTTTAACCTTTTTTGATATAATTCATATATAGTAGCTATTTTTTCCTTTCTGAAATCTCCTTTTACTTTTACTGCATATAAATCTGGCTCTAGCATTTCATTTTTTGCATTACTTATTTCTGATGCAACAGCTCTATCACTAAATAATTTATCATCTATTTCTAATTCTCTTAAAACTTGTTTTATTAATGTTCTTTGATCAGATTGATCAAAAATTATAAATGATTTTTCAAATCCAATTCTATCTATAAACTTTCTTAAAATTCTTACACATATTGAATGAAATGTTCCAATCCACATATCTGCTGCAGCACTTTGTATTAATAGAGATATTCTTTCTTTCATTTCATTTGCAGCTTTATTTGTAAATGTTATTGCAAGTATATTCCATGGCTTAATATCTTTTTCTTGTACTAAATATGCAATTTTATGTGTTAATACCTTTGTTTTTCCACTTCCAGCACCAGCTATAACTAAACATGGTCCTTCTGTATTTATTACTGCTTCATATTGTTTGTCATTTAATTCTTCTAATATTTTTTGCATTTGTTTTCCATCCTTAAATAAAATTTTTACATGTAATAGTATATACTTTTAATAAATTTGTTGTCAATAATTTGCAAACATATTTTTGTAAATTATTTTTTACTTTTTATATTATTTAAAATTGTTTTCCCTGAAGCTTGTTCTCCACGTATTCTCCCTAAATTTGTCAAATCTAAATCAGAACTTTTATTTATAGTTCCATATCTTGTCTGAACTTGAATTTCGAACCCTGCTTCTTTTAACCATTTTTTTGAATTATCCGAACTTGCACCTGCTGGATATGCCATTATCTTTTGAACTTTATTACCTAGTACTTTTTCTATTTTATTATGAGTATGATTATAATCTTGAATTAAAGTTTCCTTTTTTACATTAGAATAATCTATATGTTTTCTTCCATGAACATGTATTTTTACTAAACCTGTATCATACATTTCTTTAGCCTCTTCCCATGTAAAATATCCATTAGTCCCTACTAACTCTTCTACTATAAATATGGTTGCTGGTACATTATATTTTCTAATTATATTAAATGCTTCTGTATAACATCCCTTCCAACCATCATCCATTGTTATTACTATATTTTTTTCTGGAAGACCTATCTTTTTATTTTTATATTTATATATATCTTCTAGTGTTATAAATGTATAACCATCATCTAAAAGAGTTTTTACATTTTCTTCAAATCTCTCTTGTGTACTAAACAATTTATACACATCATTTTCAGGTACTGGTGTCTGAAATGCATGATATATTAATATTGGAAGTTTAAGGTCTTTTTCTCCTATTTTATATGTTTTAATATTAATACTTCCAAAAGAAGGTTCATCATCTTTTAAATTGTTTAAATCACTTTTATTTTGTTCTATTTCTTGTATCTGTTCTACCTTAGCACTATTACTACTTGATACTTGTTTACTCTGATCATCTTTATTTAAGCTTTTAATTATATTAAATACAAGTATTGATGCAAAAATTATAATAATTACTATTAATATACTAACAGATCTTATAAATTTTGATTTATTAACTATTCTCATAATTATCACCCTTAATTTTATTTAATAATAGCTCTAAACAATCTGCTATTTCTGATGCACAATATCTATAAGTTTCTATATCATATCCCCATGGATCTTTTATATTTATCATATCATGTCCATCTTTTTTATATGATACATATTCTTTCATTGTATATGTTTTATTTTTTAGATCTGGATATATATCTAATACTTCAACTTTATGAGAATTTGTCGCACAAAGAATTAAATCCATTTGTTTAATTTTAGAATTTAATATATTAGTTGCTCTATGTTGTTTTAGATTTATCTCATACTCTTGCATAACATCTATTGCATTATACGTTGGGCAATCATCATTTTCTGCATATATCCCACATGAATATACTTCTATATCCCTTATATCTTTTTCTCTTATTTTAGCTTTTAACATAGCTTCTGCCATTGCACTTCTACAGATATTACCTGTACATATAAACATTATATTCATATTTTTACTCCTCTTGGAGTATTATATCATATATTATAAAAATTATATAATATTTATATAAAAATTCTTCTATAATTTTATTGCAAAAATCCCTATTAAAAATCCTAACATATTCCCAATAGCCGTAGTCTTTCCACTATATAATTTATTTGACTCTGGAAGTAATTCTCCAGATACAATATATAGCATTGCACCGTGCTGCAAAACTTAAAGCTATTGCTATTACTTTTTCAGATATTGAACCTATTATTGCTCCGAAAAATGCTCCTACTCCTGTAGTTATTCCTGAAAGAAATACATAAAATATTATTTTTCCTATTTTCATGCCCCCATTTTTCATAGGAATAGCCATAGATATACCTTCTGGTATATCATGCAAGCAAATTGCTATTGCTAAACTTAATCCTAATTTTATTGAAGCTTCTAATCCAGAACCAATTGCTAAACCTTCAGGAAAATTATGTATTGCTAAACCTAAACTTATAATTATTCCTGTTTTTAATAAATTATTTTCATTTCCTTCAAATCTTTTATATGTATTAAACTTTTTGTCAACTATATAATCACAAAATATCATCAAAATTATTCCTAAAATTACACCTAAAATCATATTTGTAATACTGCTAATCCCTAATGCTTCAGGAATTAAATCAAAGCATATTATTGACATCATAAGCCCTGATGCAAATGATAAAATAAAACTTAAAAATTTATTGGAATTTTTCTTTATAACTACACCTAATATACCTCCAATAGTAGTTCCAAATGTTCCGAAAAATAAGCCTATTAATGTAGTTCTTAATATTTCATTCATAAAAAAACACCCTTTAAATAATTTCTATAATATTTTATTTAAAGAGCGTTAATTTTATTCTAAAATTTATTCATCTTCACCTTTTAATCTCTCTGCTCTATCTGCTGCAATTAAATTGTCTATCATTTCATCTATATCTCCATTTAGGAAATTTTCCATTTGAAATATACTCATTCCTATTCTATGATCTGTAATTCTTCCTTGAGGATAGTTATAAGTACGAATTTTTTCACTTCTATCTCCAGATCCTACTTGAGTTTTTCTTGCATTTGCAACTTCACTATCTTGTTTTTCTTTTTCTATTTCATATAGCTTAGTTCTAAGCATTTTCATAGCATTATCTTTATTTTGGAATTGTGATCTTTCTGTTTGACATTCTACAACTATTCCTGTTGGTTCATGAATTAGTCTTACGGCAGACGATGTTTTGTTTATATGTTGTCCTCCTGCTCCTGAAGCTCTATATACTTTAATCCCCATCCTTTTGTTTTGTCAAAAAATTTTACTGTTCCTTGCATTTGCATGT